>JAILCN010000062.1 GCA_024680365.1 Solobacterium sp. | reverse complement strand
TGGAATTTTCTCTTTCATATAATTCCATTTGATGTTTGTCTTACAGATATCCTTCATAATATACATACACAGATCACGACAGCCGGCTGTAAAGGAGGTTTATTCATATGGCTGCCTCAAATAAGAACTCTCATTTGACTGCCGCTGAAAGACAGATCATTGAAACCGGTATCCGAAATGGTTCCACAAAGAAATCTATCGCAGATACGATCGGTAAGGATAAATCTACTGTAGGAAAAGAGATAAAGCTTCACAGATATCTCAAGGACACTTTCAGTTATCCGATCGACTGTGCTTTGTTCCGGAAATGCAAACACAAAAATGATTATCATTGCACAAAAGAATGTGAGAACTATAAGCAGTTTGAATGTAAACGCCGCGATCGTTCTCCAGGTGCCTGTAACGGCTGTTCTTCTTACAGCAGATGCCATTATGACAAGTATTTCTATTCCGCCGCTATAGCCGAGAAGGAATACAAGGAACAGCTGGTCAATTCCCGCATCGGTGTTAATGCCACTGTAAATGAAATCAGAGAACTAGGTCTTAAGATCAAACCTCTTCTTGAAAAGGGCCAGTCTCCTTATGTCATTCTCCAGAATCATCCGGAAATCAACTTGTGTGAAAAGACTATTTACAACTATATAGAGGACGGTGTCTTCCACGATGCCGGAGTTCCGATCAGCTGCCTTGATCTTAAAACGCAGGTCAGAAGAAAGGTGACAAAGAAAAAGATGACGGAATACTCTCCCAGGCAGGATAAGTCCTATCTCAGGGGAAGAACGAGGCCTGAATATGAAGCCTACATGGATGAGAATCCTTATGCTTCAGTTGTAGAAACTGATACAGTCTATAACGATGTTTCCAATGGTCCCTTCATTCAGACCTTCAAATTTCTGAAATATGATCTCCTCTTCTGCATATTTCATCTTTTGAAAGACTCCGAGCATATGAGAAAAGGCATCCTTCTGCTGGAGTCCATACTCGGTGAAGAAATCTTCAGCCGTGAAGTCATGGTTCTTAAAATGGACAGGGGCTCTGAATTCACTCTTGGAGATGAAATTGAACTGAGAGAGAATGGTTCCCGTCGTACAAGGATCTTCTATTGTGATCCGATGGCCAGCTGGCAGAAAGGTTCTCTTGAAAACATCCATGAACTGCTCAGACAGATTTGTCCAAAGAACTGTGATCTTTATTCCCTTGGTCTGAATTCCCAGCTCAAGGCTGACCGCATCAGTTCCAATATCAACTCTTATCCGAAAGAAAAGCTGAATGGACGGACATCCTTTCAGCTCCTTGAATTCTTCAGTCCCGATATGGCTCAGAAACTATATGATTACGGCTTATCTCCCATAAAGCCTGATCATGTCACTCTCAAGCCATACATCCTCAAAGACTGATTTACGCAAAGCATAATTTTGTCCGGTTGCCATGATCTGTGCTGCTTTTTGCCTTCATCAAAGTGGAAATCTCTCTTACTTTCTTAAAATAATCAGATTTCCGCAGTCTTTTCATGCGCCTTCTTTTATGCTTACTGCTAACTCTATTCTAACAGTATTACTCATTTCCACAAGAAAACAGTGTCGGTTTTATCTTTTCGACACTGTCTCTGCAACAGTTATTTCCACTCGTTTCAATTCCCCTTTGGAAGTGGAACTTAACTTTTTACTTCAGCAAAAATAATGATCTGCGGCAGGATCTGTGAGTTTCCGTCTTTTCTGATCTGCATATAAAACTGCCGGGTTCATCAGCCGGCAGTATATCCTGTCATGATTCCGGAATGATCCGGGTGACAAATTGTGTTCCGAAACGTTCTTTCAGTCCTTCCGCAAGGGATTCTGCGGTTTCCCGCGCGTCACTGCAGAGACGGACTTCCGCTTCTGTTTCACTCTTCAGGATCAGCGTTCCGAGCATCTCCTGGGAATGTCTTGTCGTAAAGGCATATTCTCTGGGGAAGATGTTTTCCTTTACTTTATATTCCAGCTCTTCCAGCGTCGTGCCTTCCGGCAGACTGTCGTCTGCCAGGAATTCCCGGAACATGCCGTTTTCATTCAGTGCCAAGATGTCGAAGTAGTCGACATACTGCAGCGTCAGTCCGTTGGCCGCGGCGTTTCTTCTGGCGATCGTTTTGGAACGTGCCTCCAGGATCTTCGCGATGTCTTCCGGTTCGATCCTTCCCCTGCCGGCTTCGATCAGCTGGGCGCTCATCATGCGGACCATGTAGCGCAGAAATCCTTTGCCTTCAAAGGAGATCCTGAGCAGATCGCCTTCCTGTGTGAATTCGATGCGGCGGATGGTCCTGACCTGGTTTGGATATTCTTTCAGAGGACTCGAGTTCAGCGATGTAAAGTCATGGATCCCCACCATATAGCGGGAAGCCTCTTTCATCTTCTCCACATTCAGCGGAATGGGACACTGATATGCGTAATCCTTATTAAATACATTGTATTCGCCGAGATTGATGCAGTAGTCATACCGCTTCCACCTGACGCAGTAGCGGGCATGGAATGTTCCCGGCACTTCTTCAACGTCTGTGATCCGGATGTCATCCGGCAGACCGCCGTTCAGCGCGCCTTTCCATTTCCGGGCTGTCATCTCCCGGTCGCTGTCAAAGTGGAACACCTGTCCGGCAGCGTTGACGCCGGCATCCGTCCTGCCTGAAGCAAGGATGCTTACTTTCTTTCCGCAGATCCTCTCCAGGACTTCCTCGATCTTTTCCTGAACGGAAATGCCGAGTTTCTGCGACTGCCAGCCATCGTAATTTCTGCCGATATAGGCAACCGTGCACTTGTATCTCGTCATGAGCGGAAGCTCAGCCAGATCATGGCTGCCAGAAGCAGGTTCGCAATCAGCAGCAGGATATAATCCCTGGCCTGCATCTTCAGGATCTTGTATCTGGTGCGCGGTTCGCCCGGAGCATAGCCTCTTGCCTCCATCGCGTTGGCAAGATCTTCCGCTCTCTGGAAAGCTGATACAAACAGCGGAACGATCAGGGACAGGATTGCCATGATCTTTTCCATCAGTTTGCCTTCTTTCAGGTCCACGCCGCGGGATTCCTGGGCTTTGATAATGCGCTGCGTCTCATCGATCAGATCGGGAATAAAGCGCAGGGCAATGCTGATCAGCATCGCGATCTCATGCGCAGGCACGCCGATCTTCGCGAACGGCTTGAGCAGATCCTCAATGCCGAGGGTCATGTCCAGCGGCTTTGTCGTCGCTGTCAGACACGTCGTGATCATGACCATCAGAAGCAGTCTTACGGCAATATAAAGCGTCTGGAACACAGCGTCTGAATAGAGGGAGAAGAACCCGATCTCAAACAGAAGCGTTCCGGTCTTCAGAAAGAACGCGTTGATCACGAACAGGAACATCAGCATCATCAGCATCGGCTTCATGGCTTTCCAGATAAAGCTGAATGACAGCTTTGCGGTGATGATCGCGGTGCATGCTGCTGCGAACAGGATCCCGTAGCCGATCCATCCGGCCGGGAAAAACACGGCGATCAGGAATGCCAGCATGGCGCAGATCTTGGCCCGCGGATCCGCTTTGTGGATCACGGAATCCATCGGGATATATCTTCCGAGTGTGATATTACCCATGGCGCTTCACCTGAGCGGCTATGCATTCAGCCAGCTCTTTGACCCCGCGTACAGTATCCGGTATCTCAAAGCCCTGTTTTCTGAGCATGATCTTCATGCGGATCAGTGACGGCGGCAGAATGTGCATGGATTCGCACATCTCAACGTCGCTGAAGAATTCTTCGGTCGTCATGTGGGCACGCACCGAGCCCTTCTCCATGACGACGACTTCATCGCACCAGCGGAATACCTGTTCCATATCATGCGTGACGATGATCACCGTCTTGCCGTGTTTCTGATTCAGTTCCCGGAAGATGCGCATCATCGCGTCAGTGCCGAGCGGATCGAGACCGGCTGTCGGTTCATCCAGCACGAGCACTTTGGGATCCATCGCCAGGATGCCGGCAATGGCGGCTCTGCGCTTCTGACCGCCGGAAAGCTCCAGCGGACTGCGCTCCCATGTATCCGGATCCAGACCGGCAAGCTTCAGCGCTTCACACGCTTTCAGATGTGCCTGGTCTTCCTTCACGCCGAAATTCTTCGGACCGAACATCACGTCGCGGATCACGGTCTCTTCAAACAGCTGATATTCCGGAAACTGGAATACCAGACCGACATCACCGCGCAGGGATTTCAGGCCTTTCGGCTTCTCGCCTGCTTTGATCGTACGGCCGAGGACCTCAAGCTGTCCCTGATCCGGCAGAAGCAGCGCGTTGAGATGCTGCACGAGCGTGCTTTTCCCGGAACCGGTCTGACCGATCACTGCAGTGACTTTTCCTTCTTTTATATTCAGGCTGACATCTTTCAGAGCGGCAAATTCATAAGGAGTGCCGGCACTGTATGTATGCCCTACATGTTCGAATGCAATTGACATAATTCCTCCGCCATCCCTTCCATTGTCAGATGTGTTCCGACCTCTACGCCCAGCTGATGCAGCTCTTCCCTGAGTCTGACCGCAAACGGCACGTCCAGACGGATCTTCTTCAGCCGTTCCGGATCCTCAAATACTTCGTGCGGTGTCCCGGTCAGAACGATCCTGCCCTTCTCCAGGGCAATGACACGGTCACTGCCGGCCACTTCATCGATATCATGCGTGATCGAAAGGATCGTCAGTCCGGATTCTTTATGGATCTCTTTGATCACCCGCTTGATCTCATCCTTGCCCTGCGGATCCAGCATGGAAGTCGCTTCGTCAAAGATGAGGAGCTTCGGCTTCATGGCAAGAACGCCTGCGATCGCGACTCTCTGTTTCTGTCCGCCGGACAGATGGGAAGGCTCCCTGTCGAGTTTATCCGTCATTCCCACTTTTGCGGCATTGGCTTCAATGATGCCGTCCATTTCCGGCTGGGGAACACAGTGGTTCTCAAGACCGAAGGCAATATCATCGCGTACGGTAGAACCGATGAACTGATTGTCGGGGTTCTGGAAGACGATTCCCATGCAGGAACGGATCTTGTTCAGGTTTTCCAGCGTCAGGTCCATTCCGTTGATCCGGATCTCTCCGCTCTTCTTTTCCAGCAGTCCGGCAAGCAGTTTGGCAACTGTGGATTTGCCGGAACCGTTATGCCCGATCATCGTCGTATATGTGCCTTCTTCCACGTCAAAACTGATGCCTTTGATCGTTTCATCGGCATCGTTATAGGAGAATTTCAGATCTCTGACTTCAATCATCGCCATCTTCATTTACCTCAAAACCAGACCATTATAGCACGCTGAGTGAAAAACAAGGCATTTCTGCCTTATTTCAGCGCTTTTGTCATTTCTTCGATCACGCTGCTGTCCTGCGGATTGGAGATGCACTGGATCGCGTAGCTGTATTCGCCTTCCTCAAATGTCGCGAACAGGATCCCGTTCCCGTCGCCGTACAGGCTGACTTCCCGGCCGGCGATATCAACGATATTCATCGATCTGTATTTCACATTGATCTTGTAGATGTCCTTCGCGCCGCAGGAATGTGTCTTTGAAAAGCGCATGCCTTCATTGCCCTGGTCGTCGACATACCACACTTCTATCACCTGATCGGTATATGCGCGGAATTTCTCTGTTTTGTATACGTCGCTCTGCCAGGCAGGATATTCCATTTCAAATCCGGCAGCCGTGGACGCCTGGTGGGCATTGGGCAGCTCGACCCAGACGGACTGGGAAGCCTGGCCGAACGGCGACGTCTCAGACGCCTTGCAGCCGGACTGGGCCTTGCCCGCGCCGCTGCGGACCGTCAGGAAGATGACTGCCGCGCCAGCAACGACAAACAGCAGTACCGCCGACCAGAATTCCTGTTTTTTGTTCTTCTCTTCACTCATTTCTGTACCTTTTTGAAAACAGCCGTTCATGCGGCTGTTTTATTCTTTATGCTTTGTTCAGATCGTAGCCGATGTATGTTCCCTTCAGCGCGCCTGTCTGATTGGCAACATTGAGAACGTCGCTGATGACCGCACCGTTTTCCGTGAAGAATTTCTTCGACGCTGTCACGATACTGCCTTCGCATGCACATTCATAGCCGCCCTCTTCCATGATCCCTTTATACGCAACGATCGCGTCAGGATCGCTGAACTGGGATCTGTGATCGATCTTCAGGAGTGTATCTTCAGGATACTTCTCATTCAGCGCACCGTTTTCACCAAGTGTTTTTTCAACAAATCCCGGCTTGAGATACGGATAGACTGCACAGAGTTCCTTTACCTCATCAGATTTTCCTTCAAGATCATCATCTTCATCATCGGTAATGCGGAGGAAACGGACTTCGTCATCTTCTTCCGGTTCGTTTTCTTCTTCGTATTTTTTGTCGGTCAGCACTCTGAGCGCAAGGCCTGCCGCAACACCGGCAGCGACTGCAAGGGCACTCAGTATCGTTCTCTGAAACATTGTTAATACCATCCTTTCGCTGTAACGTTATTTATCTTAACACATTATCAGTGCTTTTGAAGATATTCCATAATGGAAACAGCGTTGGATGCGGCGCCTTTGCGGATCTGGTCGCCGCAGCACCAGAGAGCCAGTCCGTTGTCGTCTGTCAGATCCCTGCGGACACGGCCGACATAGACGAGATCCTGATTGCTTGTTTCCAGCGGCTGAGGCACATGATCCTTTACGAGCACGTCGCCTTCGAATGCTGCGATGGCAGCTTCTGCCTGTTCCACAGAGACGTGTTCTTCAGTCACGAAGGACGCGCTGATGGAATGCGAACGGTACACAGGTACGCGGACGCATGTGCATGTGACTTTCAGATCCGGCAGATGAAGGATCTTGCGTCCTTCGTTCTGCATTTTCATTTCTTCTGTCGTGTATCCGTTGTCCAGATAGGAACCGATCTCAGCAATGCAGTTGAACGCGATCTGGGCCGGGAATACAGAATGGCTGACCGGCTCGTTCTTTACGATCGCCGAGACCTGCTCGTTCAGTTCGCGCAGTCCGCCGACGCCGGCGCCGCTGACTGCCTGGTATGTGGAAGCCTGGATCGTTTTGATCGGAGAGATCTTCGCGATCGGAGCCAGTGCCATCATCGTGATGATCGTGGAACAGTTCGGATTGGCAATGATGCCGTTATGCTTCAGAGCGTCTTCGCCGTTGATCTCCGGAACAACGAGCGGTACATCATCCTCAAGACGGAACGCGCTGGAGTTGTCGATATAGACAGCGCCGGCTTCTTTGATCAGCGGGCGGTACTCCTTGGAAAGCGCGTTGGAAACAGCGCCAAGGACATAGTCCAGTCCGGCCAGGTTTTCCTTCGTGACTGTCTTGATCACGATGTCATTTCCTTTATATTTCAATGTTTTGCCGGCGCTTCTTTCGCTGGCGAACAGATGCACTTCCGCATCAATGTTTCTTTCTTCGATGCATTCCAGCATCTGTCTTCCAACGGCACCCGTTGCGCCGAGAATTCCTACTTTGATCATACTTACTGTCTCCCTTCTGCGACAAATCTGTCATAGATACACTGAATGGCTTTCTCAAAGTCACGGTTTTCTACGCCGACAACGACAGAGAGCTCATCGGCACTCTGGTTGATGACTTTGATGTTGATAGAGTTGCGTCCGAATTCGGACAGGAAGCGTCCGGATGCACCGGGCACTGCCTTCATGCCGCGGCCGACGACCGCAAGCATTGCCATATGGTCTTCCACCCGGAGATCATCCGGATCGAATTCTTTCTTGATGCGGGCAATGATCTCATACAGACACTGCTCCACAGCTTCGGTCTTGACGATGATCGAGAACGTATCGACTGTGACCGGAACGCTTTCGATCGAGATGTGATATTCCTCAAAGATCGACAGCAGCTTTCTCAGGAAACCGACTTCCGCGCTGGCATGGCTCTTGACGATCGTGATGACCGTGAAGTTCTTGCGGCCGGTGATGCCGGTAACAGAGCTCGGCGGTTCGACTGCGTCCATTTCACTGCAGTCGTTCATGATCATCGTTCCGGGATTATCCGGTTCATTGGTATTGCGGATATTGATCGGAATATTCTTGGAGCGGACCGGGAATACCGCGTCGTCATGCAGGACGTTGGCTCCCATGTAGCTCATCTCACGCAGTTCGCTGTATGTGATGCGGGGAATCTGACGGGGATTTTTGATGATCCGGGGATCAGCGACCAGGAAGCCGCTGACGTCTGTCCAGTTCTCATAGACATCCGCTTCCACACAGTTGGCGATGACGGAACCGGTGATATCAGAGCCGCCTCTGCTCATCAGCCGGATCACGCCGTTGGGAAGCGTTCCGTAGAAGCCCGGGATGACAACTTTTCTGCCGCCGGAGCACTTTTCATCGATCATGGATCTTGTGCGTTCCATGTCAATGGTGCCGTCATAGCGGAAACAGATCACCTCAGCGGCGTCGACAAAGTCAGCGTCCAGATATTCCGCCAGCATTTTGCTGGTGAGGTATTCACCGCGGGATACCAGATAGTCGCGGGACATGCCGCGGTCCATCGCTGAGCGGATGATCCTGAATTCCTTTTCCAGATCTGTCTTCAGTTTCAGCGTGTTGCGGATCTTATAGTATTTGTCTTCGATCAGCTTGAAGACCGGTTCATACGATACGCCATAGCGGACATGGGCATCGACCAGATACAGCAGATCTGTCACTTTATGGTCTTCACCCGATTCCTTGCCGCAGGCGCTGCTGACGATAAACTTGCGGTCCGGATCGGCTTTGATGATCTTCTTGACTTTCCTGAACTGCTTTGCATTGGCGACGGAAGAGCCGCCGAATTTTACGACCTTGATCATGCTTCTCTGACCTCCGCGATAAACAGACTTTCATCGGATGCTTCCTGGATCTTCTTTACAGCTTCTACCAGCGACACGTTCTTTGTCAGAACGGTATCGCCGCTGATGCTTTCTGCGATCTCCGCAAAGACTTCCGGTTTTGCCGTGCGGATATAGAAAACACCTGTATGCGTACTGTTGTCAATCGGCTTTTTGTATTTCGGGTTGATCTCGCTGTCCTGATCTTTCCAGATATCGATCAGATTCTGAACGACTGCGTGAGCGGTCGGAAGCGATCCGGCGCCCTGGCCGATGAAGGAAGCAGCGCCCAGTGTTTTCGATGTGGATTCAATGACATTGAAGTTCATCGGGATGTTGGAGAAAATATCGCTGTTCTTCAGGAACATCGGGATCACGCAGGCGCTGATATGATCACCGAAGTAGGAACCGGTGCCGATCAGTTTGCATGTCATGCCTTGTTCTCTGCACCATTCAAGATCCTGCAGTGTGATATTGCGAATGCCGAAGGTGATGATGTCATTGACATTGATCACGGAGTCGAATGCCTTCACGACAGAAAGCGCGACTTTGTAGCGGACATCGTGTCCGTCAATGTCATCCGTCGGATCCTGTTCGGCGTAGCCAAGCTTCTGGGCGTCTTTCAGGATCTCCGGGAAACTGCCGGCTTCCTTCGTCATTCTTGTCAGGATATAATTTGTCGTTCCGTTGAAAATACCGCGGAAGCTGTCAATATCGTCAACACGTCTTGTTCTGTCCAGAGACGCCATCCAGGGGATGCCGCCGCCGCAGGACGCTTCATAGTGCACTGTCACACCGTTTTCGCGGGCAAAGTCAAACAGTTCCTCGCAGTATGTCGCCAGCATCTTCTTGTTGGATGTCACGACATGCTTGCCCTTCTTCAGCGCTTCAACTAAAAAAGAATGCGCCGGTTCCAGTCCTCCCATGCATTCTGCCACGATCTCGATCTCAGGGTCTTCCAGGATATCGGCAGGATTCAGGGTCATCCTCTCATCTGTGATTTCTGATTCATCCTTCACAAGGATGCGTTTGATTTCCAGTTCTCTGACCTCCCAGGTCAGGCCGTCGTCGATGATTTTACTGACACCCGATCCTACAACACCGTGTCCAAGCAGTCCGATCTTCATAGAGCACCTCTTTCTAATGTGTCCTCGGTTGAAATACACTTGTTTTTAAAACACGAACATAGTATCATTTTCGGGTACAGTTGACAAGGAGAATATTTATGGTCAGATATATCAGTTCAAGAAATGTGAATGACGCCGTTTCATCACATGAAGCAGTGATCCGCGGACTTGCGAAAGACGGCGGCCTGTATACGCCGGAAAAACTTGACTTCCAAATTGACCCGAAGGATCTGATCGGCCTTTCTTATAAAGATACCGCTGCCGTGATCCTCAGCGCTCTGATGGATGATTATTCCCGGGAAGAGATCCTCTCCTGCACGGCAGGTGCCTATGACGAAAAATTCGATGTGACTGAGATCGTTCCCGTCACAAAAACAGAACGCGGCTGGCTGATGGAACTGTGGCACGGTCCGACCAGCGCCTTCAAGGACATCGCTCTGACAATACTGCCCAGACTTCTGACCGCTGCGTATCAGAAAGAAAACAGAGATGACAAAGTGGCGATCCTGACTGCGACAAGCGGCGACACCGGCAAGGCGGCACTGTCTGGGTTCGCGGACGTTGATCATACTGCGATCACAGTGTTCTATCCGGAGATCGGCGTTTCCGCGATCCAGAAGCGCCAGATGGCGACTTCAAAGGGAAACAACGTGGAAGTCATCGCCGTGCGCGGCAATTTTGACGACTGCCAGAGAATGGTCAAGGAAGCTGTCAGCGACCCCGAAGTGCTTGCGGCATGTCAGGGCGTGACGATCTCTTCCGCCAATTCCATCAATGCCGGACGTCTGATCCCGCAGGTCGTCTATTACTATTCTTCTTATGTAAAGCTTGTCGAAAACGGCACGATCCAGTGCGGCGACGAAGTGAACTTTGTCGTACCGACCGGCAACTTCGGCGATATTCTGGCCGGCTATATCGCAAAGCAGATCGGCCTGCCTGTGAAGCGCCTGATCTGCGCGTCCAACACAAACAACGTACTGACCGATTTCATCAATACCGGCGTCTATTCCCTTGACCGGAAGTTCCATACCACCATGTCCCCTTCCATGGACATTCTGATCTCCTCCAACCTGGAGCGTCTGCTGTTCATGGTCTCCGGCAACAACGACACACTGGTCGCCGGCATGATGAAAGACCTGAAGGAAAAAGGCTGCTACAAAGTACCGGATAACATGATGCAGAAAATACGCGAAACATTCACCGGGTACTGGACGAGTGAAGAAGAATGCGCCGCTGTCATCAAAGACATGTTTGAAAAAGAAAACATCCTGATCGATACGCATACAGCGGTCGGTCAGGCTGCCATGTATAAATATCAGGATGAGACGAAAGACACAGCGCCGTGCATCGTCCTCTCCACCGCATCGGCCTACAAGTTCGGACATGATGTCCTGAAATGCATCACCGGCAAAGACATCGCGGATGACTTTGAAGCCATGGACACACTGGAACAGGTGACCGGCAAGCCGGTTCCCCGTCAGCTGAAGGAACTGAGAGATCTGCCGGTGCGCTTCACCAGAGTCATCGACATTGAAGAAGGCATGCACGCCATCGCTGCCCGCATGCAGGAGATCGCCAATGGCTGAGATCCGCACCCCGGCAACATCAGCCAATCTCGGACCGGGATTTGACTGCATGGGGATCGCCCTGAATATTTATAATACGTTCCATGTTCAGGCGGCGGAGAAAAACGAGCTGATCAACGTGGAAGAACGGTTCCGGGGCGAAGACAATCTGTTTCTGAAAGCATACCGGAAAGGCTGTGAAGCGCTAGGCGTCTTCACTCCCGTCTCGGTCACATTTGACTGTCAGATCCCTCAGACACGCGGACTTGGCAGCAGTGCCTCGCTGATCATCGGCGGGCTCAAAGCCGCCTCCCTTCTGCATGGAAACCGGCTGAGCGATGAAGAGATCCTGCAGATCGCATGCACGATGGAAGGCCATCCGGACAATACCGCACCCTGTCTGCTGGGCGGTCTGTGCGCATCCCTGCAGACAGATGACGGAACATGGATCACGCGGCAGATGCCGGTGTCAGAGAAGTGGCGTTTTACCGTGCTCATTCCGCAGTTTGAGGTGGCCACAAAAGAAGCAAGAAGCATCCTGCCGGATTCTTATTCCCGCCGTACAGCTGCAGCCAATGCGGCCCATGCGGTCCTGCTTGCCAGAGCGCTGGCAGACGGTGATGAGCAGCTGCTCCGCGATGCTTCGAAAGATCAGCTGCACGATCCTTACCGCAGAACACTGATCCCGCATTTTGAAGAGATCCGGAAGATCTGCGAAGAAGATACCGGCGGCGTGCTTGTTATCAGCGGTTCCGGCCCGGCCGGTCTGCTGATCCATACAAAGCCGCTTTCAGAGGAAACTCTGCAGAAACTGTACGCATTATCCCCGGACCAGAAGATCCTTGCGGCGGAGAAAGCAGACGGAACGGAGGTGTATCCATGAGCAAAGATTATCTGATCGTTTCAAAGAAGATCCTGCCGGAATATCTGGAACAGGTGATCACAGCCAGAAATCTTCTGGATTCCCATGAAGCCGCCAGCATCACGGAAGCAGCCCGCATGGCAGGCATCTCCCGGAATACGTACTATAAGTATAAAGACAGCGTGTTCGCAGCGGAAAACAGCCGGTCATCCCGCAACGCAGTGATCTCCATGGTGCTGAAAGACGAAAAGAAAGCTCTCTCTTCCGTCATCAACTGTCTCAGCGATCACAACACCAGCATTCTGACGATCTCGCAGTCAATTCCCATCGCCGGAAAAGCGAATGTTCTGGTATCATTGGATATATCAGCGATGACCTGCACGATCGACGAGCTTGCCGCGAATCTGAAAAAACTGGCAGCCGTCAGGAAAGTGCATCTGGACGCTGTGGAGTAGGCCTATGAATTTTCTTCCATCAAATCAGTTCCGGAAAATCGCTGCCATCCTGATCGGCGGCGGCAATCTGCTGTTAAGCCTGTTTGCCTTAATTGGGGTATTTGAAGAATCATTCGACAAAATGATGATCTTCATTTTCCTGATGTTTCTTGTCAATGGTCTTCTGATGGTCGACTATGTCTTCAAACTGAAGAAGATCGAAGAAGCGGAAGATGTGCTTGAGAAACAGCGGATCCGCAATGAGACGCGCCGCAAGGCCGAGGCAAACAACCGCAACATCAGGACCGACCGGGAAATGGCGGAACAGCTGCGCAGAGAGCTGCGGGACAAGGCTTCTGAAGAGCTGAGCATCGACGAGCTGCGTGAGCTGCTGCAGAGAAAAGAGAACGAACAGGATCAGAGTCTGCACGGATAGTGCGGACTTTTTCTTTTTTCACTGAATCACATTGATATTTTCGTTTATAGTTGAAAGAGCATCGGAGGTATACACACAATGAATCAGTCAAATCAGAAAACAGTAAGGATCGTTCATGTCTGCCTGCTTGGCGCAGCGATGATCCTGAGCATAACAGCGTTCGCTTCCTGGCTTGCCAAAGGATTTACAGACGGAAGTCTGGGAACAGGTGCCACGATCGTAAAGCTGGCTGTCAGCGTCGTTCAGATCATCGCGCTGGGTGCAGGCATTCTCTACGGCGTTTCCGGGTATAAGAAAAACGCGGCCGGCTACTACAAAGCGTTCACAGTCATTACGGCAATCGCGCTTGGCCTGAGCCTGGCGGACGCATGCCTGGCGGAAAAGCCGGATGTCGTCTCTGCGATCTTCTATGCGGTCGCTCTGGCCGGCGTTGTCGCTCTTTCCACAGTGAAGGATCTCGGCAGACAGAAGTCAATCTATATCCTCATGGCAGTTCTTGCGGCGATCCTTGTCCTGCTGTTCAAGGCAGCATTTGGATTCAGCTCTTACGGAGAAGCCGGTTTTGCGATGGTAAGCTCCGTCATTGCCAACGCAATGATGATCCTGACGCTCGGCGCCATGCTGGCAGCGAAGTATCTCGACAAAAAAGCACGCGGCAGAAACTGAGCGTGCTGTGACTTTCATCTCCGGATGGAAGTTTTTTATTTTGTTTCTTTCTCGATCCAGGCCATGATCAGCCTTACGATCTTTTCCTGCTGGACTTCATTCAGCTCCGTTCCCTCCGGCACCCGGTACCATTTGCGCAGACACCCCCGGCAGCAGCAGGCTGTCGCGTGCTGGGCGATAAACACCGGATGGCCTTTCATCGGCGTCTGTTTCCCGTCATTTTCCGGATGGGCAGGAGCCAGGCGTTCACGGATGAAATCTTCAGCATGACTCTGAATGACATCCATGCCCTTCTCTCTGATATAGGCTTTGTCTTTTTCCTTCAGATGAAACGAGGAGCGGAATTTTGAGCGCTGCAGTTTCGCCAGTGCTTCATCGACCGTCTGCATATCAGTCCTGCACCGGCCGGTTCACGAACCACATCAGGGCGCCCCAGGTAACAAACGGATACGGAATGCCGTGTTCATCAACGCCGTCTCTGAGAAGCTGCAGAGCTTCCTCTTTTGTGGCAAGCCGGAATCCGTCAAACACTTCCGTTCCTTCCGCACCGGCCTGGGACAGCTCCTTCAGATGGCTGACATCCGCTTCGACAGCCACGATCGCCGTACTTTCATCGGTCATGCCCGGTGAATTGAACACGAACGGGTTCAGGACTGTGACTTTGTCGGTCTCCCGCAGAGAGATCCCGGTCTCTTCCCGGATCTCGCGGATGACGGCACTGACTGCCGGATCACCGTTTTCAGCATCCTTCGCGTCGATCAGTCCGGACGGGATACTGAGAACATACTGGCCGGTCGGATACCTGTATTCATAGAACAGCAGCAGTCTGTCCTTTCCGTCCGCGCAGTGCAGCGCGACATATCCGGAGACCGCATCCGGCAGTTCCGGCTTTTCTTTCACTGCACACAGGTCCTCTCTGCTTTTCCGGCTGGCATTGTAGTAATGCGAACCGTCTTCATATTCCATATCATAGAGCCGGATAAACCGGTTTTCGTTCAGTGTATGTATTTCTCTGATGACTGGTTTCTTCTTCATGTTCTGTTCCTCTTCTCAAAAGAATACCACCAGGAAACACAAAAAGCCGAATGATTTTGTGCGTTTGCACCAGTTTGTAGGCTTTAACTATCCGATTTGTGATAAAATCCCCTTATGGAAAACAAAAAATATACAGGGACCTGGAGAAGGCATCTTGAATATCCCCATCTGACAATGTATCAGATGATTGCAAAGATCGCCTCGCAGTATCCTGATTACATTGCCTACGATTTCTACGGCAGAAAAATAACTTACGAACAGTTTCACAGACGCATCAACAGAGCTGCGATGGCACTGGTCTCACTTGGCGTAAAACCCGGTGACGCGGTCACAGTCTGCTTGCCGAACATTCCCCAGGCAGTAGACATTTTTTATGCTTTAGACCGGGTCGGAGCCATCGCGAACATGATTCACCCTCAGTCCGCAAAGGAGGAAATCATTTACTATCTGAACCAGCCAAAAAGCAGATGGATCATCACGCCGGACATGTTCTATGAAAAAGTCCGTGCCGCGGCAGAC
>JAILCN010000051.1 GCA_024680365.1 Solobacterium sp. | reverse complement strand
TGTCTGCTCTGCCCTGCCGATAATGGCGGAAGCGACATTCAGATCTGCTGCCTCAAGGATCATGTTCTCTGCGCAGCAGAAGGAATCCGGCATGGAATAGATGCTGTTCTCTCTGGAGAAAACAACACAGACAGTCGGAGCGCCGTAGAAGCCGCTGGGCAGAGTGGGATCATCAATGATGCTTGGCTGTTCACTGGACACATGGCCAGCTTTGGTGAGCTTCATGGCTGCGACATTGATCCTTCCCAGTTCAGAAGAAAGTTCCCTGTCCTGGAGTGCGATGATCATCGGTCTCTGAGCGCCGCCGGCACTGGGTGCCCAGATGCCTGCTTCGAGAATTTTGTTCAGTTCCTCATCTGTGATCTGTTCCGCTTTGTACTTGCGGATCGTCCGTCTGTTTCTGATCGTATCAATCAGTTCCTTCATGTCATTTCTCCTTTTCTTCTCTGTTTCAGCAGTTGATCTTTCTGACGTCCATAATGGAGTCAAAAGGACCTGCCTGAGAGAGAATTTCATTTTTCATGCGTTCGTGATCTTCCAGTATTTCTTCTTTGAGATAAACTGCCGTGATGTTTCCTCTGGCTTTGCTTGAAGACAGATCTTTCAGCACAAGTTCCATGTTTTCTCTGTTTTCTGGTGTTTCAACCAGAATGAGGTCACAGCCGGAAGTCAGTGCCATGCCGATAGCAAGATGGGATCCCCATCTGCCTCCGGCCCCGATGACAGCGACAGTTTTTCCGGACGCGTCATAAGAACTGTCCACGGCATATTTGTTTTTCATTTCTCTGTCTGATGCAGAGATGCCTGTGTCCGCTGTCTTTTCACTGCTTTTGGCAAGAAACGCAAGGACTGCTTCATTGAATTCCCGGCAGCAGTCGATATGAATGCCGTGACCGCCTTTGAGAACAAGCAGTTCTGAATTTCTGCAGCTGCCGCGCAGCCACTGCCAGAGATCCTCTGAAGCATAATGAGATTCAGATCCCATGATGATCAGCGTCGGCATGACGATCCGTTCAAAAGCGTCACGCCAGTCACGGTTAACATGATCATGCCAGATCAGCGCGATCGCCGATTCCCGGACATTCTCAGGATATTTTACAGGAATGAAAGAAGGCCACTCCCGCAGGCCGCGATAGGTCAGCTGTTCTGTTTCTGTCCAGGAAGGATCGGAAAGAAGGATCGGAGCTTCTTCCGCAAGAATATATCTCCGGATCCTGTCTGTTCCGTAAAGTTCCATGAAACACCACGCTATGGCGTTGCCCATGGAATGCGCGATCAGATCGAAGTCTCTGATTTCCGCGTCGTCAAGCATTTCCTTCATATCTTTGGCATACTGCTCAATGTGGTTGCCTCTGAGTGTATCTTCGGATTCACCGTGATTCCGGTAATCGAGAACAAAGACGGCATATTTTTCACCGATGATATCTGCGTTGTTCTGAACAGACGCTGCATCCTGGCCAAGGCCGGGCAGAAACAGCACCGGAGTACCGCTGCCGGTGACTGTGTAATGAAGACGGATCCCGTCGGATGTCATGAAATATCTGTTTTCCATAAATTGTCCTCTTTCTGATCTCATTCTGTTCAAAGACACATCAGTCCAGCACAAGACCGCCGTCAACGTCACCGATCTCTCCGTTGACAAAACTTGCGGCTTCACTTGCGAAGAAGAGAATCATCTGCGCTGGTTCATACGGTTCAGCAGCTCTTCCTAAAGGGATCATGGAAATGATCCTGTTGTTGGCTTCTTCATCCAGAGCACTTGTCATCGGCGTCTTTGTCAAAGCTGGACAGACCGCGTTGCAGCAGATATTATACCTGCCGCCTTCCTTGGCGATCGCTTTCGTCAGGCCGATCACGGCCGCCTTTGAGGAAGCATACGCAGCTCTTCCCATCAGACCGCCGCCGATCTTGCCGGCAACTGAAGCAACATTGACGATCCGGCCGCCGCCGTTTTCCTTAAAGTGTCTGAAAACGGAGGAGCACATCGCAAATGTACCATCGAGGTTGATCCTGTGAACTCTCTGCCATTCCTCGTCTGTCAGATCTTCGAAGAAGGTCCGTGAAACGATGCCGCCGCAGTTGACGACCACGTCAATGCGTTTATTCTCTTCGATGACTTTCGCCATGACTTCGCGGATATTGGCGCAGCTGCCAAGATCCACTCTGTACGCACAGCTTCCGTTACCGAGTTCTTCCGCTGTCGCTTTTGCTTTTTCTTCATTCAGGTCAAGAATAATGGCTTTTCCTCCGCCTCTGACGATTCCTTCCGCGACCATTTTTCCAATTCCCTGTGCCGCTCCTGTAATCACTGCTGTTTTTCCTTCAAAATCCCAGATCTGCATATTTGTCCGCCGCTGCCTCATGCAGCTTCCTTTCACTGACAGCATACATAACGAAGTACCTGCAGAGAAGTCTCAGTTAATTTAATGGTGTAAACCTTAAGGTTGACACTTATAATGAAATCAGTACTGGAAGGAGCTTTATTTATGGGACTATACAACCATCAGCTGGAAACTTTTCTGAATGTTGCGGATTCCGGAAGTTTCCGCAAAGCCGCGGAGAACCTCTACATCTCACCCACCGCCGTACAAAAACAGATCAATCTGCTGGAAGACAGTCTGGGAACGCTCCTGTTTCAGCGGACACACCATGGCCTGACATTGACAGGTGCGGGCAGATCTCTGTACGCGGACGCGAAATATCTTCTGTCTTTCAGCAATGAAGCTGAAATGCGTCTGCGCACCTATAAAGAAACCGAATATTCCGAGGTCAGAGCCGCGTATTCACCGATCTCGCCGCTGTTATGCATCAGTGCCATGTGGCCGCACATTCATAAGGCAGACCCTTCTTTCCGGCTGATCATTGTTCCCCGCAGTGATGACCCGATGACAAAAAGCGAATCGGTCAGGAATCTTGGCGTGGCGATCGATATGATTGAAACTGCATATGACGAGGATAAATGCCATGAAGCAGGAATGGATTACCTGCATCTGGAAACCATCCCTTTAGGTTTTGTCCTGCCCTCCTGGCATCCGCTTGCGGAGAAGCATCAGATCTGTCTGGGTGATCTGGAGAACAGCGGCACCAGACTGATCATTCCGAGACGCGGATTAAACCGTTATTCTGATCAAGTGCGCAATGAACTGGTGGAAAGAAGAACCGTTGAGATCCTTGAGATCGAAGATTATACTGTGGATTCCTACAATATCTGCATCCGTGAAAACTGTGCAATGCTCGCCCTGAATCCTGCCGTGGTCCATCCGCTTCTTGTCTATAAGAAAGCTTCCTGGGATTTCACCATTCCCTATGGCCTTCTGTATTCCGCGGCTCCTTCCCCGATCGTGCGTGACTTTATCCGGATCATCCGCCTGCAGATGGAAAACAAAAATGTCAGAGACACGATTCACAGCTGTCTTCCCTGTTTCCAGGACAAATGAAAACGGCTCTGTAAAGAAGCCGTACATCTGTCACTTTCAGACCTCAGTGATCAGGATCTCTTCCTGATCAAACGGGATCCGCGCTGTGATCTGTCCGTTTTGAAAGCGGAACGAGCCGCCGTGGTTTTCCGGATCATGATCGACCGGATTGATCATCAGGACATCCTCTGCCGCAAGAGACGCCTGTGCCGCGTATTCTTCAAGCGCTCCGTTCTCCCACTCTTCCGTTGAATAATTCACATATACCGGCCAGATGAGCAGACAGTCTGTTTTGAAGCGTTCCGGAAATTCCCAGAGATCTCCGCACAGCGTTAACAGGATCTCTCTGCCGTGAAGCTGAAACGGTCTCACTTCGTTTCCTTCACAGTAGTGCGCATCTGTTTTTGTATATTCCTTCCAGCCTTTCGAGATCCGCCGGTAGTTATGAACGATCCTGCCTTCTGATATGACGATGCAGGAGGAATACAGTTTATCGTTGTCTTTTTCGATGTATCCGGTGATCAGTGAAATACCATACTGAACCGTCCATTGTTTCAGCTGGCTGATCTCTTCTGAGGAACGTTCCAGGGCGATCGTTCTGTCCTTTTCATACTTCCAGGAAAGCGCGTCAAAGCCCTGCAGAAACGCTTCTCCAAAGCAGAGCAGATCCGCCTTCCCTGCCATGCGCTGCAACGCCAGTCCGATCTGACGCAGATTGAATTGTGTATTCCGGTTTTCACACCGGTATGATACCAGTCCGACCCGCATGCTATCTCTCCATCATAACGATATATTCCGTGGTTCCTTCTTCCAGCTTCCTGGTGTCTGTCAGATGAAAACCGTGTGCTTCATAAAATCTGACTGCGTCTTTGTTCTTCTCAAGCACCCAGAGAAACGATATCGGATACTGTTCTTTTACGTATTCGATCAAAGCGGAACCGATCCCCTGATCCTGAAAGAAGGAATCCACATAGAGTTCTCTGATCTCATTGTTTTCAATATGGATGAGCCCTTTTACGATGCCGTCATCATAGATGAGCATCCTGTCAAGAACAGCCGGATCCGCATATTTCTTTGCTTCGGAAAGCACCTGCAGTTCATTGAACGAATACGCGTCATTGTGAAAAATGGAACGATAGTGCATCCGCTTTGTGAACACAAGGATCTCCGCGATCCTGGGTACATCCTCTGATGCCGCTTTTCGGATCATCGGATACAGGATATGCTCTGCCAGTTCTGCAAACTGAGAGAGCCACGGCATCACGATGTCTCTGCTGATCTCATACGGCAGCCGGGCACAGACCTCTTCGCTTTCTGCCTGTTCTGCAGCATGGATCAGGAAGCGGACATCCTCTGTCAGCGTTTCTTTCTGCCAGGGCATTTCCGCAAGATCAAAACCTGCGTTTCCCGGCGCGTTCTCATTGATCTCTTTCTGATCCTTCAGAAAACAGACCAACTCCCTCTGATGCGCTGTCTGTTCCATTGCTTCTGCGGCACAGATCAGAAGGTCCAGAAAACAGTCTGTTCCCTGATTGGACATGACCAGCCATTCTGTATTGGGTGATGTTTCATTCAGTCTGATGATATTGCTCATACAGTTTTATTCTAAACGAAGAAGACTTCAAAAAGAACACCCGGGAGTTTGACAGCTTCCAAAAATAGCCTTGTTTAATAACGCGAGTAATCATCGCGTTTTTTGTTGGAAATTTTTGTCAAAAATATTGCATTTATCTATCGTAGGCTATCGTTGGATGTGATATAATAGTAGAGGGTGTTCTTTATGCGTATTTCTATCAGACCTTCTTCTAAAAATGTTGATTCCATTTACATCATCAAAGATCTCTATCTTCGTGATGTCAGAGGTAAAAAAGCTAATCTTAATCCTTCCGGTAAG
>JAILCN010000050.1 GCA_024680365.1 Solobacterium sp. | reverse complement strand
CTTACCGGAAGGATTAAGATTAGCTTTTTTACCTCTGACATCACGAAGATAGAGATCTTTGATGATGTAAATGGAATCAACATTTTTAGAAGAAGGTCTGATAGAAATACGCATAAAGAACACCCTCTACTATTATATCACGTCCAACGATAGCCTACGATAGATAAATGCAATATTTTTGACAAAAATTTCCAACAAAAAACGCGATGATTACTCGCGTTATTAAACAAGGCTATTTTTGGAAGCTGTCAAACTCCCGCGTTTTGATTTAATGCTTGGAATACAGAAACATTTATGTTATTATTTTTTGGCAAGTCAGGAGGTGGATACACATGCCCAGAGAAAATATTACATTCAAGTGCAGTGAGTGTGGCGAAGAAAATTACATCGGTACTAGAAATAAGCGCAAGCACCCTGAAAAGATGCAGATCAAGAAGTATTGCCCGCGCTGCAATAAAGTAACATCCCATAAGGAGAAGAAATAACCGGTGAGGTTATTTTTTTATCATCTATGAAACTGGATATTCTGCCGATCGGGCTGTATCAGGAAAATATATACATCCTGCATGAAAACGGTCATGTACTGATCATTGATCCGGGAAGAGAGGGGAAATTTATCACTCCCGCGATCTCTGATCAGGAAACTGTGGACGCTGTGATCCTGACACACGGACACGAAGATCATACCATGGGAACAGACGATCTCTGTGAGAGATACGGCTGCCCCGCATACATTCATCCGGACGATCTTCCGCTCATCGATCCCGCTGCGGGAAGATACGGTTATGCCGCACCGGTCTATACGAAATGTCTTCCCCTGGAAGGTCACGTTCAGGCAGGCATCTTTGATCTGACGGTTTATCATACGCCCGGCCATACGGCAGGAAGCGTCTGCGTCAGATACAGGAACCGCCTGTTCAGCGGTGACACGCTGTTTGCCGGTGACATCGGGCGGACCGATCTGTATTCCGGTGATGAGGATCAGATGATGGAATCGCTGAAGTTCCTGACGACGCTGCCCAGAGATCTGATCGTTTATCCCGGTCACGGACCGTCATCGACGATCGGAAGAGAGATCGAATACAATCATTACATGTATATGCTCAGACAGCAGCAGAACAGTTCAATATGAATTGTTCTTTTTTTTATGAATATTTCTGTTTCCGGAATATATGTAAAGCGTCGGAGGCATTCATGGAAGAAAGACTACAGAACATTCTAAGAGCAGCTTATGCGTACCAGGTGACAGATATCCATTTCAGCATCATCGGCGATGATCCGCCGGTCTGCGAGATCGAGATGCGGATCAAAGATACGATCCGGAAACTGAGAAAGAAACCGGAGGATGTCAGGCTGTTTCACTATCTGATGTACCGCTCGAATCTCGATATCTCGAACGCGCTGCAGCCGCAGACAGGCAGTTTTGAAGAGACGGTTGACGGCCGGCGGTTTTCCCTGCGGTTCGCGCTGGTTTCCGGCTATCACAGAGTGAGCGGCGTTCTCAGGATCCTGAATCATCAGGAAGATCTGAAGATCGCTTCGCTGAGCTCTGATGAAGAAGCAGTGAACTGGATGAAGCATATTACCGACGGCAGATACGGCTTCTATGTATTCAGCGGACCGACAGGATCCGGCAAGACGACAAGTCTGTATACCATTCTCAATGAAGTCAGAGGCAAAAAGATCTATACGCTGGAAGATCCGGTGGAAGTTGTCAGTGAATCATATGTCCAGCTGCAGATCAATGAGAAAGCATCCTTTTCTTATGCGGAAGGGATCCGTCAGCTGATGCGCCATGATCCGGACATCGTCATGATCGGTGAGATCAGAGACTCTACTGCAGCGAAGATGGCAGTCAGATGTGCGCTGACCGGACATCTGGTCGTCACGTCTCTGCACAGTTCTTCCTGTTCTTCCGCGATCCTGAGACTCATTGAACTTGGCGTTGACAGGTTTCAGCTGAGAGATGTTCTGAAGGGGATCAGCTGCCAGCGGCTGTATGATACACCGGACGGCAGGAAAACAGGGGTATACGAGATCATGGATGAGAAGGAGGTGAAATACTATTTTGAAAACAGGTGTCACAGTGAATCTTTCCGGACTCTGGAAGAAAAGATCGCTCAGGCAGCTGCTGAAGGGATCATCGATCTTTCAGAGGCGAAGAAAGACCTTGCTGGATGAAGAAACATGCCGCAGCATTGCTGCCCTGATGAAAAGCGGATTTTCTTTTCAGGACGCGATGAATGTCATGGAAGATGAAAAGAACAGGGAAGCGTTCACGCAGATACGCGAAAAGCTTTCGGCTGGTGAAACCGTGACGGATTTCTTTCCGGATCATCTGCCTGCATCCTGCCGCAGCTATGTTTCCGGTTTTCTGATGGTTCTGTCGTTTCAGGAAGCGCTGCAGCTTGGCATCACGATCGCGGACAATGAAAAGAAGCAGAAACAGTCAGTGATCCGGGAGATGCTGTATCCGATCCTTCTGATGTGCGGCATGCTGGCGGGGATCTTTCTGTTCTGCATGTATGTGCTTCCGAAGATGCTGGATCTGCTCGAAGGCTTCCGCGTCAGCAGCGGCTCACTGCGCTTTGTCAGAACGGCAGCCCAGACTGCTTCGGCAGGTCTGCTGATCGTGACAGCACTGCTGAGTGCAGCAGTCCTGTATCTGACGAGGCCGGCCAGGATCGCATCTGTTTACCGCTTTCTTGTCAGACACTGCCGCAGGTCGCTTCTGATCCGCTTCGCGTCAGAGGATTTCACACGCTTCTTTCTGGAATGTGTCCGGATGAACATTTCTACGTATCATGCTCTGCAGCTGCTGCGGAAGATCCCTGAAAAGCCGCTGGTCGGACTGATCGCGGAAGAGATGGACCGGATGCTCAGCACTGGAGATTCTTTTGAAGAAGCGGTCTCAACCAATTACGTGGAACCGGTCCTGTCCAGGTTTTTCAAGACAGCGTATTACGCGTCAGAATGCGAAAAGATGCTGGAAGGATATCTGCATATGAGCACGATCCGCACCGCAGTCATGATCCGGCGGTTCTCTGTCGCGGTGCAGCTGTTTTCCTATTCGATGATCGGTGCAATGATCGTGTTTGTCTATCTGATCATGATGGTGCCGATGCAGATGCTGCAGAATATCTGAATGCCGGGAAACAGAAAGGAGACGGGCAATCCCGGCATTGTATGCCCGAATCAGCATGAACAGTAAAAAATCAGGTTTTACTCTTCTTGAGATGACAATTGTTGTTCTGATCATCAGCGTGCTGTTTCTTCTGACCGTTCCGAATATTCAGAAGACACTGTCGATCGTCAACAACAAAGGCTGCAAGGCAATAGAAAAAGTTGCCGATGCGGCGATCCTTCAGTACAAACTGGAATATGACAGATTTCCTTCCGGTGTGTCCGATCTGGTAAGCGCCGGACTGCTGAGTGAAGATCAGCTGAAATGCGATGGTTCAAAACATCTTACGATCGTCAACGGACAGGCCTCGATCGACTGAAGGATACCTTCTTGCGGAGGCCTGCCTTGTGATCCTGGCACTGAGCACTCTGTTTGTTCTTGTCGTTCCCGTGCATGAATTCAAAGCGGCTCCGTACATGACCTTTCCGGCTTCCTATTTTCTCCATCAGTCCTATGCTCTTGCGTCTGCCCGGGAACATGAAATGGTGACGGAGAACGGGATCAGGATCTGTTTCAACGAGAAAGGTAATATCAGAAAAGCGATGACGATCCCGTTTGAAGACGGAAAGCGCATCGTGATCGAACTGGGAGGAGGACGTCTTGTCAGATACTAGAAAAGGATTTCTTGTTCCGGACGGGATCATTTCCGTATTTGTTGTTTCGATGACGGCGCTGCTCACGGCGGGACTGCTGAGCGCGGCAGTCAGAACGGATGAAGTGATCCTGCGGAAAGCCGAAGAGACAGAAAGGATGATCGAAGAGGGGTACAGAGAATGCGAAACATGCGTCATTGCCAGTCCGGAAGCAGATCCGGGATCATCCTGAAAGAAACAGCGGCAGTCATTCTGATCTGTCTTATGCTGCTGCCGGCAGTCGTCGTCTGCATCCGCGCCCTGTCTTCATCGTTCCGTTTTCATGAAGAGATCCAGGACCTGATCGGACTGCAGCAGCTCAGACGGATGCTGCTGATCTCCTATGATACAGAGGTCAGCAGCAGTCATATCACCTTTGAATATCAGGGAGAGAAAAGAGAACTCAGATTTGTGAACCGATGGCTGCTGGTCCAGCCGGGGACACTGATCTTTCTGTCCGACGTCGACGGAGGCAGATTCTATGAAGCGGGAGGATGCATCTATGCAGAATATGAAAGAAACGGAGTCAGTTATGAACGGGTCCTTGCGAAAGAATAAAGATGGATTTATCAGTTCTTATTTCTTTGTGATCTTCCTGTTTGTGATCACATTTTCCGCGGCGGCGCTGCAGAGTGAAACAGATTCACTGAAAACGATGGCCAATCTGGAACAGGAATCCGTTTTCTTCGTACAGGAGGCAAAGACCATTTCCGGCATCAAATGTTTTCTTGCTGACATGGATGCATCCGTGAATGAGAACGGTATTCTGACCGTTGAGGCAGAAAGCGTTTCCGATACGATCACCGTTTACTATGATCCGCAGACACGGCGGATCATAGACTACAGCTGCAGCCGGAAAACAGACGGACTGTATGTTCCGTAAACCTGAAAAACACGCTTTAATACAGTATTTTCCGCCGTTATCGTAAGACTTCCTTAAAGTAAAAAATCTTGCAATATAGTCCTTATATGTTAGAATTTTTTAGTACATGGAAGTTGAGGTACCGTTATGGTTATCGTAAATGATTTAAAGCCCGGCATGGCATTTGAGAACGGATCCGATCTGTTTCAGGTCCTGAATGTCGATCATAATAAAACTGCAATGCGTCAGATGATCATCAAAGTCAAGGTCAAGAATCTGCGCACCGGTGTCATTAATGAGATCTCTTTCACAGGCGGCGACAAGGTCGAACAGGCGCATGTTGACAGAAAAGAAATGCAGTATCTCTATGATGACGGAACAAATCTGGTATTCATGGATACAAGCACATATGATCAGATTGAGATCGACAAGTCGAGACTTGAATGGGAAATGAAGTTCCTGAAACCGAATGACAATGTCAATATCTCGATGTATGGAGAAGAGATCCTCGGCGTCATTCTGCCGGATAAAGTCGAACTGCAGATCACTGAGTGTGAAAATGCCGTTAAAGGAGATACAGCTACTTCTGCATTGAAGAACGCAGTACTGGAAACGGGTCTTGAGATCAAAGTCCCTCTCTTTATCCAGAACGGCGAGATGGTGGTAATTTCCACTGCTGACGGAAAGTATTCCGGAAGAGCGTAAATCAATCTTCTCAGAATGTGCTGAAAAGCACATTTTGTTCGTAAGTGAAAGGAAGTTCAAAATGAAGAAAACAGGTTTTGGAGCAGCACGCAGACGGACAGATACGCCCGTATCCCGCCGGCAGCGTGCTGTTGAATACAGACATGTTCGTTATATGAAGAAAAAAGCAGCTGGTGCGGAAACGAAAGCAGCAGTTCAGACAGTCCGGAAGGAAGAAACACCGGTCAGAAAGAATATGGAAAAGCATCCTGCTGAAAAGGAGTCTGTACCTATGGATAACGCAAAAAACAGGTTCCGGAAAATGCTGTTTACAAACCCGCTGTCTGGTGAAAGCGGAAAAGCTGAACAGCCGGAAGAAGGCCCGGCAAAAGAAAAGACAAAGAAAGAGCAGCGCCGGGAAAGAAAAGAAGAGAAAATACAGGTCCTCGTTGATACACCGAGATCTTCAGTTGTTGAAATGCTGCTGAAGCCGGCATATTCCATGGAAAAAGTCTCGATGATCGATGATCTGACGATCAGCCCGATGCTGATCTTCCTGATGAACGTCGTGAAATGGTTCGCATTCGGCAATTTCCTGACAAGACTTGTCAAGGGTTTCCTGAATGAAGATACATTTGGAACAGCCAGGATCAATTTCTCAGCAGAGATCTGGATGTCTGTAAAGATCGCTTTGTTCTGTCTGGCTGCGGAATACTTTATCGATTTTGCAGTGAGTATTGTCAGCGGCCTGGCAAAGCGCCCGGTCAGGATGTTCAAGCTGACCGAGATCAATGGCAGAAGTTCGCTGTTTACCGGCGTGCTGTTTATCCTGAGCATCATTCTCTTCAGCTTCAATGAAGCTCTCGGCATTGCCATGTTCATTGCTGTATGCGTCATCTGTCTGGTGCTGAAGGGATACAGTCTGGACCTGATCCTTGCGATGCCTAAGAATGCGCAGATCATTGTGCTGCTGCTGGCTGTCGCAGCTGTCGGGTTTGCCGGCACACTCTATATGGGATTCGCATTCTCTGATATCATTGATATGCTGAATACCGTTGTCCATCCGTAAGATCCTAACAATGCACAGGGTGATATACCCTGTGTTTTTCATATCTGTTGCGGAATCGGTTAATATTCTATATACTGTATTCGATAAAACTCAGGGCAGGGTGCAATTCCCGACCGGCGGTAAACCCCGCGAGCCGAAAGGCCGAACCGGTGAGATTCCGGTGGCGACAGTATAGTCTGGATGGAAGAGGTATTTATTTTCTTTATATGATTTCACCCCGAGCCTTTTATCACGAAAGTCTCTTTTATTTTGAGACAGGGAGGATAAAACATGGAAAACAAATCTGCTTCAGCACTGTTCAGTACCCGTTCACTTGCAAAGATCGCGATTCTCGGCGCGCTTGCCGGCGCACTGATGTATCTGGAATTCGTGATCCCGCCGTTTCCGACATTCTACAAGCTTGACTTCAGCGATATTCCCGCACTGCTCGGTGCGTTCGCGATGGGTCCTGCTGAAGGCGTTCTGATCGAAGCAGTCAAGATCTTCATAAAATTTCTGATCAAGCCGACTTCCACTCTCGGCATCGGGGAACTTGCGAACTTCACAGTTGGATGCGCTCTGGTACTGCCGGCTGGAATGATTTACAAGAGAAACAAAACGAGGAAGACCGCGCTGATCGGCATGGCTGCTGGAACACTGATCATGACTCTGATCGGAGCCGCATTTAACTATTTTGTTCTGATCCCGGTTTACGCAAAAGCGTTCGGCATGGAAGCAATCCTGGGCATGGCCAGTGCGATCGCCGGGATCAAGGATCTCGGAACACTGGTCGTGTTCGGAACCATTCCGTTCAATCTGATCAAGGGCGTGATCGTCAGTGTGATCACGATCCTGCTGTACAAGAAAGTGTCACCGCTTCTTCACAGATAAGAACAGAAAGCTTTTTCAGGAATGAAAGAGCTTTTTTCTGTAATCAAAGCAGGATCATACAGACAGAGTACTTCCTCAGATTCATTCAAAAACATACTCTTCCTATGCTATAATTGACTTTGTTTAAGTGAGGAACAGTATGTCAAATTTGTCACGAATGGAGAAATACAAAAATCTGCGGGACGGTCTCCAGAATGATACAGGCAATGAAACTGCGACGAAGGAGCTTTCCAGGTTTGAGCGCAGGCTGAACAGGATCGATGCTCAGAATTTCCAGGCACCGAGAGATTTTATGGAAGATGAGCACGAAGCCCAGCACGCAAGAGTTGAACAGCCGGCTGAACCGCTCCTCTCCAGAAGACAGGCCAGAAAAGAACCGTCTTTTGACAAAGGATTTTTTGAAGACAATGAAAATGACAGTACATTTGATAATGACTTCCTGGATCAGTATATCCGGGAAGTAAAGCAGTATAACATCGATCAGGGAAATGCGGTCAGTGACAATACGCGCGTCAATGTGCTGAATAATATCAAGGGAGCAGTCAGAAACGAAACGCCTGCGCCGCTGAAGCCGTATCCGACGCAGAGAAAGCAGCCGGATACTGCAGATATTCCGTTTAAAAATTCAATGCGGAGAAATCAGGAATCCTTCGAGAATACAGAAAAGATCCCTGTTGTTTCCCAGTATGAGGAAGAGCCTCAGGCCAGAACAAAAGAAGACATCATGGCTGAAGTTCAGAATCTTGTCAACGGAGTGAAGAAGCAGGGATATCTGAAAGAAGATGATCCTGCCGATGCATATGACAAAAACCTGGAAGCAGACAGAGCATCCCGTCAGCAGCTTCTCAATGAGACGACGCAGATGCGCGCACAGCTGGATGACTATGAGGACAATCTGAATGAAGTGAATGACAAGATGCGGCAGACAAACCGGATCCTGAACATTGTGCTGATCGTTCTGATCCTGGCTCTGATCACCATTCTGGGAATTGTTATTTACTGGATTTTACTTTCAAGGAGCTGATAAATATGAGAATCAATATTGCAATTGA
The DNA here is from genome assembly GCA_024680365.1 of Solobacterium sp. Taxonomy (GTDB): domain Bacteria; phylum Bacillota_I; class Bacilli_A; order Erysipelotrichales; family Erysipelotrichaceae; genus Bulleidia. Next base: position 6,735 of record JAILCN010000050.1, on the reverse strand, counting down.
CGGCCCGAGTGCTGCCGGAAAAAGCACGATCGCAAAAAAACTCGCTGAACATCTTGGCTATGTTCATCTGGATACTGGCGCGATGTATCGCTGCACCGCACTGAAAGCAGTGAGAAACGGGATCGCACTGGATGATGAGCAGGGTGTCTGCACAATGCTGGAAAACACTGATATCTGTCTGATGACGGACGGAACAGTCTTCCTTGACGGAGAAGATGTTTCCAAAGCGATCCGTACAGATGAGATCAGTCTGGCTGCCAGCGCTGTTTCAAAGATGCCTCAGGTCAGAGCAGACCTTGTTGCCCGTCAGCAGAAGATGGCGGAAGCGAAGGGCTTTATTATGGACGGCAGAGACATCGGTACCGTCGTGCTGAAAGACGCTGAACTGAAGATCTTCATGACAGCATCTCCTGAAGCAAGAGCGGAACGCAGATACAAGCAGAACATTGAAAAGGGCATTCCGACTTCCGATGTAGAAACGATTGCGGAAGAGATCCGCCAGCGTGACTATGAAGATACCCATCGCGCAGCTTCACCGCTGAAAAAAGCAGATGATGCTGTAGAAATCGATACTTCCTATATGTCCATTCAGGAAGTATGTGATGCCATTCTTTCTCTCGCAGAGCCTTTTCTTGTGAGGGAGGGATCCAATGAATAGCGGAATGATTGCGATCGTAGGCAGACCGAATGTCGGTAAGTCTACGATCTTTAATAGAATCGCAGGGGAACGTGTTTCCATCGTGGAAGATATTCCCGGTGTGACTCGTGACAGGATCTATTCCGCTGCAGACTGGGCATGCCGCCATTTTCAGATCATCGATACAGGCGGGATCCAGCTGCAGGATCAGCCGTATCAGGAAGAGATCCGTGCCCAGGTACAGATCGCGATCAATGAAGCAGATGTCATTCTGTTTATTGTCAACGGCAAAACAGGTCTGACAGATGATGATGAATACATTGCGCAGATCCTGCAGAGGCAGGACAAGCCGGTCGTCCTTGCGGTCAATATGATCGATGATCAGAGCCGCCTGATGAATATCTATGAGTTCTACAATCTCGGCATGGGCGATCCGATCGCCTGTTCCGGTGTTCACGGCATCGGTATTGGTGATGTTCTTGACGCATGTCTTGCGGCAATGCCGGAAGAGAAACCGGAAGATCAGAATGAAGGGATCCATATTGCGGTCATCGGCGAACCGAACGTCGGCAAGTCATCGCTTGTCAACGCGATCCTGAAAGAAGAACGTTCGATCGTTTCCAATGTACAGGGAACGACAAGAGACGCTGTGGATACGCCTTTTATGCATGACGGCAGACCCTATGTGATCGTTGATACGGCAGGGATCCGAAAGCGCGGCAAAGTCTATGAATCTGTTGAAAAGTATTCTGTGATGCGGGCGATGCGGGCAATTGAAAAATGTGATGTCGCATTGTTCCTGATCGATGCCGAAGCCGGCATCAGGGAACAGGACAAGCACGTTGCCGGCTATGCAAGTGAAGCAGGAAAGCCTGTCGTGATCGTCGTCAATAAATGGGATGCGATCGAGAAAGACGACAAGACAATGAACCGGTTCACTGAACTGGTCAGAACAGAATTTGCGTATCTCTCGTATGCGCCGATCCTGTTCATCAGCGCGAAAACACATCAGCGTGTCGATACAGTCATTCCGGAAGTGGATCGTGTATATGAGAACTCCTGCCGCCGCATTCCGACGAATGTTCTGAATGAAGTGATTGCTGACACGCAGCTGACAAATCCTGCTCCGGCAAGAAACGGCAAGCGGTTCAGAGTATATTATGCTACGCAGGTCGCTCAGCAGCCGCCGACATTTGTGCTTTCATGCAATGATCCGAAGCTGATGCATTTCTCCTATCAGAGATTCCTGGAGAATTCCCTGCGTCACGCGTTTGATTTTGAAGGAACACCAATTCGCATTATTGTGAGAAAGAAGGTATCAGAATGAAAATCAGAGTTTTAGGAACCGGAAGCTGGGGTACTGCATTAGCCCAGGTCCTGGCTGACAACGGTCATGATGTTCTGATGTGGGGCATTAACGCAGGGGAGATCGAAGATATCAATGTGAGACACTGCAACTCACGTTTCTTTGAAGGAACGATCTCAGACAGGATCCGTGCGACAGCAGAGATCGAAGACATCAGAGACGCTGACGTTGTTCTTGCGGCAGTACCGGTCATGGCACTTGAATCTGTCCTGCAGAAAGCTGCTGGCATCGTAGAAAACAAAGTGATCTGGATCAACGTCGCAAAGGGATTCCATCCTGTTTCACACAAGCGTCTCAGTGAAGTCATCGCCGAGACTGTACCGGAAGAGAAAAGGGAAGCGATCGTTTCACTGATCGGCCCGTCCCACGCGGAAGAAGTGATCATCCGTCTTCTGACAACTGTCAATGCTGTATCTGAAAACGAGGAAGCAGCAGAAACCGTACAGAAGCTGTTCTCGAATTCGTATTTCCGCGTTTACCGGAACAATGATGTGATCGGTGCTGAGACCGGCGTTGCCCTGAAGAATGTCATGGCAATTGCCAGCGGCATCCTGGAAGGCATCGGCCAGGGAGACAACGCGAGAGCTGCTTTGATGACCAGAGGCCTTGCGGAGATCACCCGTTACGGTGTGCTGAAAGGCGGCAGAAAAGAAACGTTCCTCGGCCTCGACGGCGTCGGAGACCTGATCGTCACCTGTACGTCTCGTCACTCCAGAAACTTCATGGCCGGTCTGGCGATTGGAAAAGCCAACAGTGCGGAAGAGTTCATGAAGACAAATAAAAAGACAGTTGAAGGCATCTTTGCCTGCAAAGCTGTCTATGAGGACGCAAAATCGATCGGCATTGAACTGCCGATCACAGAGCAGGTCTATGCCGTTCTGTATGAAGGAAAAGAACCTGCCAAAGCTGTCATTGATCTGATGCACAGAGAACTGAAAGCAGAAAACTGACATGATCTTCGGATCATGTTTTTTTATTGTAAGATGCATGACCTCGATGATCCTGCATTATATTCTTGCTGCAAAAGCACAAACAACCCATCGATCCGCACTGCAGAATCAACTGGGATGAAATTTGATATGAGTATACAAGCACGGAACATGAGATCATACATGTTTCAGTGATCTGCAGGGAAGATCATCAGATGAAGAATTGTTGAACGGCATGTTCTCCAAGGCAAAAAGTCAATGTTAGGTCCCCAAAAATCAGCAAAGAAAAGAAATAGTTCTCAGCGGATCATTTCTTTTTTTATGTTGTCATCAAAAAAAAACACTGGTCTGCTGGATGAAGCAGACCAGTGATTCCTATTGATCAGTTCTGGTAATTACGGCTCCGGTGTTGTGTCCGGTGTCGGTGTAGGTGTTGGAGTTGGCTTCGGTGTCGGCGTCGGCGTTGGTTTTGGAGTAGGTGTCGGCGTCGGCTTTGGCGTCGGTGTCGGTGTCGGCGCAGGAGTAGGAGTAGGTGTCGGTTTCGGCGTCGGAGTAGGTGTCGGTTTCGGCGTCGGAGTAGGTGTTGCCGTTGGCTTTGGAGTAGGCGTCGGCGTCGGAGTAGGTGTAGGAGTTGGTTTCGGCGTCGGCGTCGGAGTTGCCGTTGGCTTCGGTGTCGGTGTCGGCGTCGGCTTCGGTGTCGGTGTCGGCGTCGGCTTCGGTGTCGGAGTTGGAGCTGCCGTAGGTTTCGGTGTCGGCGTTGGTGTAGCTGTTGGCTTTGGCGTCGGCGTCGGAGTTGCCGTCGGCTTTGGTGTAGGCGTCGGTGTTGGCTTCGGCGTAGCTGTCGGAGTCGGAGTCGGCGTCGGCGTGATCGTCGGCGTCGGGGTGGGAACAGGGACATATGAGCCTGCAGTCATGCAGATCTCATTGCTCTTGCCGAGCTTGTTATACGCATATGCGCAGACCTTAATGGTGCCGTAGAGATTACCCGGGACACCGCTGTAAGATCCTGATGAACTTGTTACGGTCGCCACAAGAGCGTTATTTGAATATACTTTTGCTGCATAGGAAGCGCCGGATGAAGAACCGCGTTTTCCAGTCAGCCATGAGAGGTCGACAAGGCAGCGTCCGCTCATCGGAATATCATTCCAGTTGTCATGCAGTGAGATATCTTTCACACCGCCGGCACAGCCGCTGACACTCTTCCAGCTGATATTCAGAACACCGTTGACGACAGAAGCGCTTGCGCTGTTGAGAACAGGTTTTCCGCCGGCTGTCGTGGTGGGCTCAGCAAGTTCTTTATATTCACTGGAGGATACCAGCGGATAGTTGTTCAGGCCAGTAACAGATTCCTGAGAAGTGACCATCTTTCTGCCCCTCATCCAGGATTCCGGTTTGACGTGCGGCCATGTACCATAGACATATCTTACATCTTTGATATCTGCCGGCTTGGCAACGCCTTTTCTGCTTTCTTCGGTGCATCTGGGTTCTTCAAGATCCAGAAGTTTCTGATTGATCTTTCCGTGAATGTTCAGGTTTGCTTTCCATCTCTGGAAATAGGTATCGCGTCCTTTTACGGCCTTGTCATAGCCGAGCCAGACTGCGTTGGTGAACTGTGATGTGCTGGAGACCATCCATTTATCCTTGGAGGCACCCTCCGGGATACCGTATGACAGACCGGATTTGCCCCAGTCGGTCGTTCCTGTTTTTGCATAGACAGGATACTTGCGCTTCAGGATGTGCATGTAGTTCCAGATCTGCATGTCGACGTTGTTGCGGGTCAGACAGTCAACCAGGTACGCACTTCCTGAAGAGAGAACGCGGATGTTCTGGTTGTCCGGATAGTAAAGATCACCGTTGGAATACTCGATTTTGCGGATCGTGTGCGGCTCGTTATAGATACCGAGATTGATCAGCATTGCATGGGCACCGGCAAGCTGTTTGACAGTGACTTCACATTCGTTTCCGCCGATGGCGAAGGAGAGATGGAAGTTGTCATAGGTCGCTCTGGAAATACCGATGGAATTCAGATAATCGACGATCACTTCTTTGCCGGTTTTCTTCTCCACGCGGTTGAGTGTGATGATCGCCGGAATATTCAGTGATCTGGCAAGTGCTTCTTTGATCGTAACGTCACCGGTGTATTTGCCGCCGGCGTTTTTCAGGACACGGCTCTCGCCAGGGAATGTAATTGGTTTGTCTTCAATGACTTCATCAAGTGAATATCCGAGATATTCGAAGGCGAGCGCATAGTCAAGGATCGGTTTGATCGATGAACCAGGCTGCTTGTACATATCGGTAGCACGGACGAAGGAACGGGAGCCGCCTTCATAGTTGCGGCCGCCGCCGACACCGACGATCTCACCATTCTGGTTGTTCATCGTGATGATCGCGACCTGCATCAGGTCATCCGTGTATTTGATTCCGCCGGAACCGTTTTCGATCGCTTCAATTCCTTTCTGGATCTCAGGATCGAGAGCGGTATAGATCTTCATGCCCTTGACAGCAGGGTCATAGCCCGTCTTGAGTCTGACTTCCTCAATGACTGCATCAACATATGCACCGTAGATCGATGATTCAACGTTCATGTTGCCTTCACCGACAACCTGATCTTCCACTTTGATGCTGCGGGCAAGCTGATATTCCTGGTCGCTGATATATCCGTGTTCTCTCATCAGCTGGAGAACTGTGTTTCTGCGCTTGACTGCGCTTTCCAGGAAGAGATACGGGTTGAAGCCGTTCGGCTGGTTGATGATGCCTGCCAGCATGGCTGATTCGCTGAGGTTCAGATCCTGAACGGATTTTCCGAAGTAATACTGGGCAGCTTTTTCAATGCCGCGGATATGACCGCCGAAGTTCAGCTTGTTGACATACAGCTCAAAGATCTCTTTTTTGGAAAGCAGTGTTTCCAGCTGCATGGACAGCACGATCTGCTGGGCTTTGTATTCGTATGTCGCTTCACGTTCCTTGCCGCCTTCTTCATCATCGATGGAGAAGTAGGTGTTCTTGACCAGCTGCATCGTGAAGGTGGATCCGCCCTGTGAACCATGGCTGACCACATGCTGGACAGCAGCCTTGATAAAACGGGGAATATCGAATCCGTTATGAGTGAAGTAACGGGAATCCTCGATCGCAAGGAATGCGTCGATCAGTGATTCCGGGCAGTCCTCATAGCTGATGTTCTCACGGTAGAGGTGTCCGATCTCGGTGATGAACTGTCCGGAACTGTCGTAGATCCGGCTGGATTCCTCACTGACGAAGTCGGAAACGTCAAGCTCCGGCATTCCCTTCAGCAGCTTTCCGGCGAATTTCAGGCCGAAGAAGCCGACTGCCGCATACGCTCCCAGCATCAGGACCATCATACATGTCATGAAGCGTTTGAAGCGTCTGCTGCGGATCGCATTCTTCCGGAGAACCTTCCGGTTTCCTTCCGCGTGATATGTTTCACCGTTTCTGTTTCTATAAAAGCGGGAAGATGGTGTGACTTTTTCACCTGATCCCGGGACTTTTTCAAATGTATCAGTATCTTTCAATGTCATACAGCCCCCTATATGTCATGTTCATCTTGAAATTCTACCATAAATAACCTGTTCTATATATTAAAAGATTCTGAACTTTTGGTTTGCTGAAGTAAAAAGTTAAGTTCCACTTCCAGGCACCCGAATTGGAATTTTCTCTTTCATATAATTCCATTTGATGTTTGTCTTACAGATATCCTTCATAATATACATACACAGATCACGACAGCCGGCTGTAAAGGAGGTTTATTCATATGGCTGCCTCAAATAAGAACTCTCATTTGACTG
>JAILCN010000036.1 GCA_024680365.1 Solobacterium sp. | reverse complement strand
TCTGTGGCTGGCACCAGCTTTGAACATTCACCGTGATATCCGCTGCGGACGCAATTTTGAGTACTATTCAGAAGATCCCCTGATCTCCGGAAAGATCGCGGCGGCTGTGATCAGAGGTGTGCAGAAACATGCCGGATGCGGCGCTGTCATCAAGCATTTCGCAGCGAATAATCAGGAGACAAACCGGCAGAATTCCAACAGCCAGGTCAGTGAACGGACACTGAGGGAAATCTATCTGCGCGGCTTTGAGATCGCTCTGCGGGAAAGCAGTCCGTGCGCAGTCATGACATCCTACAACCTGATCAACGGCATTCATACATCCGAAAACAGATATCTGATCCAGGATATTCTCAGAGCGGAGTTTGGCTTCCAGGGGATCGTGATGACTGACTGGATCGTCTCCGTGACGGCTGGAGGAAAAAACAGATATCCCGGTCCGGACTGTGCGAAGATCGCTGCGGCAGGCAATGACCTGACAATGCCCGGCAGCCAGAAGGACTTCCGATCTATTATGAACGGTCTCAGAAACGGTACCGTCACCAGAAAACAGCTTCAGATCAACGCGTCCCGCGTATACCGGGCAGCAGCTTTTCTAATGCGCTGAAACGCTGCGCCATGTATACTGTTCTTGCGAAAAGGAGATCTCACATGACAAAAGGATGCCTGTTTTTTGATATCGACGGTACACTGGTGGACAGCACCCAGACGGCAGAGGTGCACGAAGAAGTGCTTGAAGCCATCCGCACAGCCCAGAGCAGAGGCTACGCATGCCTGATCTGTTCCGGCAGATCACTGCCCGGGCTTGCCCAGTACAGAGACATCGGCATGGATGGTTTTGTCTTTTCTGACGGAGCCGGCATCCTTCTGGAAGGTCACGAGATGATCCTGAACCCGATCCCTGCAGATCTGGTAAAACAGCTGATCCGCCAGGCGGAGGAATACGGAGCAGAACTGTTCATGTCATCGATCGAAAAGAGCTTCGCGTCTGAGAAACAGTACGCAATGATGAAGGAATGGGAAGAGATCCTTTCCAAAGACGGAGTCCCTGCGGATCTTGGCGTCAGACGGGTTGAAGAACATACGGATGAACCGATCCTGGAAAGCGACATCTGTTTCAGCAGTCCTGCGGAGGAAGAGATCTGGCTCAAGGTCAAAGATTCCGGAATGGAATATATCAATACGACAGCCTCTTACGGCAGGGATGGCGGAACGTCCGGTGAACTGACAAAGCTGGGCATTACAAAAGGCAGCGGTGCCATCATGGCGGCAGAGCTGCTGGGCTGTGATATGAAGAATACCTATGCATTCGGCGACTCTATGAATGACGCGAGCATGTTAAAGGAATGCGCTGTTGGCATTGCCATGGGAAATTCCGCTCAGGAGCTGAAAGACCTCGCAGATTATGTCACCGATGACATCAACGAACACGGCATCGTCAATGCCATGAAACACTTTGGAATTATCTGAAAAACCACAGGGAAATGCATGTTACTGCATCTCCCTGTGGTTTTATCTAACCGTTAATGATCTGGTCCGTTATTTGATCCCGTACCAGCCGATGCCTTCGTCTTTCCACCCGAGGTTTTTGACGAGGGCATCATGTTCTTTCTTGTTGGTTGTGTAGTTGTGATTGCAGGAATACGCGTTGGGATTGTATTCCCGGTACAGAGGGACAGTGTGCTTTTCATCGCTGTACCAGCCAATGCCTTCATACTTCCAGCCAAGCTTGACAAGTGCGTTCTTTTCTCTGATCTTCATCGTGTAATGATGATCACCGGAGTTGGTGTTGTATAAGCGGTAAACAGGAGCGATCGAAGAACCGGGTGCTTTCCAGCCCACGCCTTCATATTTCCATCCGTTCTGTTTCAGGTAATCTCTCTCCTTTGCTTTCGCGGTATAGAAATGTTCACCGGAATTCGGATTGTACAGACGGTACATGGTCACCGGATCTGTCAGCTTCGGAGTCGAGAAGCTTCTTGCCTGTTTCTCAAAACCCGGTGTTTTGAAGCGGGCGACGAAATCTCTCCATCCGGTACGGTCTTTCGTGGCAGTGGCAAAATCTTTCTGCTCAACGATCACGGTTTCTGTTACTTTCTTTCCGCAGTTCGCGCATTTTCCTTCCGCGGTGCATGTATACATGTCGTCCGCCCAGGTATAGATCACTTCAATATCCGGATCGACCGAATGGCCGTATGCCGGTAATTCAACTGTTTTGGTCTGTGTCCTGAACGGTGCGGTAAAGACAGCTGTGTATTTCGCTTTTCCTTTTGCCGTGCAGGTCGGAGCCGTGACATATTCTATGCTGGGATATGCTGTCTGTTCCTGCCTGTGTGAGCTGTTGGTTTCACAGTAGATTTTTGCGTAACAGTAAGCAGTATCATTGCCGAGGCCGCTCCATTCATATTCCGGGTTTCCCCATTTATGTCCGGCTGCCGGTGTGTTGGCGGTGACTGTCTGTGTGTAAGTCTCTCCTTCAAAGGTCGCTGCCGCGGTAAATTTGCTGGTTCCTTCGTATTCACAGGACGGAGACTTTGTGACTTCTTCCGAGACGGATGCTTTGACTGTCTTTGTCTCACCGGTGTTGACATTAACGAGGCGGACGGATGCTGTCTTATGATCATCAGACCATGTCCAGGCATCTTTGCCGTCCTGTGTGTACGCGCTGATGACAGAAACATTGAAGCTGATCATTGTCTGATTATCCGGTGCTGTCGCGAGAAGGATCGCAGTGCCGCGTTTGTTCGCTGTGAAGTTTCCGCCGTTTGTTTCCAGAACGGAAGTATCATCAGAAGTCCAGGACAGATCATAAGCTGTTTTGAAATCCTCAGTTCCATATGTGATCATGACGTGAGAGTAATTTCTGATTTTATCTGAAGTTCCGACCCGGACGGTCATGGGATCGTTTTCCATCTGCCAGCCTTTGATGTACTGCTTCTGGATCTGAACAGACGCAGGCCACTCATCGTTGTTGTTCGCGTGGGTTTCCTTCGTGCTGTTGGTTTTCGTAGTGAACAGCTGGACCCAGTGGTACTCTCCGTTATATTCCGCGCAAGCTGCAGCGAAGGCGACATAGGTATCTTTGAGCATTGCCCTGCGGTGTCCCTGATCACCATAGCTTCTGCCGTCTTCCTTGAAGACGTCGACTTCTTCTTCCGCGGATGGATTCTTGCGGATATCAATATTTTCACCGATGGTCGTCACACTGTAGCCGAGCTCCTTGCAGAGGTCAATGTTGCCGCCGCCGTTTGGTCTGGTGTGCGAATATTTGATGACGATCTCCGCGGCTCTCTGTTTGGCAACTTCTTCAAGGGCGTAGTCGTAGACCAGGTTTTTCAGTCCTTTGACATATACTCTGTTCCCATCCACATCATTGTAGTATGCTTCACTTCCTGTCCGGAAAGCGTTGACATACTGCAGCAT
>JAILCN010000023.1 GCA_024680365.1 Solobacterium sp. | reverse complement strand
GCTGCAAAGCCCGCGGCATCCGGGTGATCGACTGGGCCCATGATCAGCCGCTGAATGAAGACTATTTCAAAGAACACATACTGCCTCTGATCAAAGAATCAGAGTAACAGATTCAGCAATCAGGCCGGGCAGTGGTATAATGCATGGAAACACACAGAAGAGAGGAAAAGCCATGACTGGAAAGAACGCGCAGAAAAAAGATATCCGGCAGTATGCCGTCTTCATGGTGCTTGCGGCATCGCTGTGCTTCGCGACCGGCGGCCTGTTCATGAAGCTGATCCCCTGGAACGCGCTGGCCATCAACGGAGCGAGAAACCTCATTGCCAGCGTCGTGATCGGTCTGTATATCCTCATCACGCGTCATAAGCTGAAATTCAATCCGACTGTCGCCGTCGGCGCCATTTCCATGGCCGGTGTCACGACCTGCTATGCCATCGCCAACAAACTGACGACAGCCGGGAATACGATCATTCTTCAGTACACGGCACCGGTCTGGATCATGGTCCTGGTATATCTGTTCTTTGGCCGGAAGCCGGACAGAACAGGCATCATATCGCTTCTGATCGTCTTTGCCGGGATCCTGTGCTTCTTCTTTGAGGGCCTGTCCACCGGCAGGTGGCTCGGTGACCTGATCGCTTTGCTTTCAGGCATCTTCTATGCCGGCGTCTTCATGCTCAACAGCTTTGAAAAGGGCGACGCGTTATCCTCTGTCTTCTTCGGCCAGCTGCTGTGCGGCATCTGTCTGACGCCGCTCGTGATGCAGGAAACAGATTTCTCAGCGGGCGTGCTGGCAGCGGTCTTCTTCCTCGGCGCTATTCAGGTCGGTCTTGCCTATATCTTCTTCACGACCGGCACAAAGTATATTGATCCCCTGACGGCATCCATCATCAATGCCCTGGAACCGATCCTCAATCCTGTTCTGGTGGCTGTCTTCTACGGTGAAAAGCTCGGAGTGGTGTCACTGATCGGAGCGGCGGTCGTCCTGTGCGGCATCCTTTACTACAACATCAAAGAAGCAATGCAGGCGAAGAATCAGACCGCCTGAACCGGAAGAGGAGAAACAACATGTGGAAATGCCCGATCTGCGGAAGAACATTCAGAAACGAAAACCAGAGTCATTACTGCGGCAAAGCGCCGGAGACAGTCGATGAGTATATCCTGACACAGGATGAGAATATCAGAGAGAAGCTGGAGAAAGTCAGGGCAGTGCTGAAAAGCGAACTCCCGGAGGCGCAGGAGAAGATCTCCTGGTCCATGCCCACGTACTGGAAGGGATACAACATCATTCACTTCGCGGCAGCGAAAAAGCATATCGGTCTGTATCCGGGACCGGAAGCAGTGGAACATTTCGCAGCGCAGCTGACGGAAGCGGGATGCCGCTTCAGCAAGGGCTCCATCCAGATCCCGTACGCGAAAGAACTTCCCCTGAAGCTGATCGCGGACATCGCCGCATGGTGTCGTGATACCGGAAACCACGCGTAAGCGCGGAAATGCCTGTGCAGAAAATGTATCACTGCCGGCGCAGACACTTCCATTCCTCTGAAAAACAAGTATACTGAAAGTGCCATAGAGAGACAGGTGAGAGACAAGCTCGATGACCCTGCAGCAACCACCTCTGCATGAGGAACGGTGCTAAAGCTTGGATGATGGGAGAAAATTCAGGATGCAGCAGCTCCCGTCATGGCGATGGGAGTTTTTCATTCTCCCGCTCATCACGAAGGAGGAAATGAAGATGAAAAAAAGAACCACGAAGCATTCAGAAGCAGTCAGACGGTACCACAGCTGTGATGTTGAAAGCAGCGCATCTGAAACATGTTCGGCTGAGGAAATGATGCGTCTTGTCCGGCAGTCCGAGCAGAAGAAGTCCATCATCCTTTCCGGCATGACAAGGGAAGAGTTCCGGGAACTTCTGCAGTCCATGAAAGATTCACCGGCAGAGGAGAGGAGGATGCTGAGCAGGCAGTGGCATGTCCTGCGCCGGGAAACCTTCCCGTACTGCGTGGAATCCATCCGGAACGGCATCTGTGAACCGCTTGAGGTATTTCATGATCAGGAAGAAGCGGCAGAGTTTGCGCAGAATGTCTTCTTTGATGAACTGAACAGAAGGAACCATCTTTCTGTTCAGGTATGCGAAGGCAGATATGATCACGACGGATGGATGCTGGATGAAGAGGTTCCGGTCACGATCATCGCGGAATGGAATGACAGTGAATTCCTGCTGAACTGAGTTCCGCGTTCTGATGCCGGCAAATGAGAGGGGACGTCCGAACGTTCTGTTTTGCGTCAGATCAGCAGACAAAAAGTATTTATTTTCAGTAAAAAAGACCTTTTTCGCAAATATAAAAAAGCGAGGAGGTCTTTTATCATGCAGTGTCCAAGATGTCTGAATAAAGACAAAGAATACTTTTACAAAGGAAGCAGGGGATGGTACTGCCGCCGGTGCATATCGTTCGGCAGGATCATGCTGGAGGAAGACAGAGAACCGGTCTCTCTGACTCCGATTTCAGAAGGCAGTGAGGAATACACTCTGCAGTATCCTCTGACAAAAGCACAGGCTGAGATCGCTGTGCAATGCGCGAATCTGATCGATGGATCAGATGTGCTGCTGCACTGTGTGTGCGGCGCCGGCAAAACAGAACTTGTCGTCCTGAGCATCGCGAAAATGCTGAAAGAGAAAAAGAAGGTGTGCTTTGCGATCCCGCGCAGACAGGTGGTCCTGGAGCTGAAGGAGAGGCTCACGCAGTATTTTCCGAAGGCAAAGGTCATTGCCGTATGCGGCGGCCATACATCTGAAACGGATGGTGACCTGATCATCTGCACGACGCATCAGCTCTACCGGTATTACCGGGCATTTGATCTGTTAATACTGGATGAACCGGATGCGTTTCCATACCGTGGCAGTGAGGTGCTGCACGGGATCGCGGAGACTGCCTGCCGGGGACACCGGATCTTTCTGACTGCGACGCCGGACGACACACTGCTGGAAGAAGTCAGGGAAGGCACAATGATCCATCTCACGCTGAACAGACGTCCGCACGGGAAGCCGCTGCCGGTTCCCCGGATCATCTCGGCGCCAGTCTGGGTGCTGTTTGTTGTTCTCTGCGGGTGGATCCGCAGGCATGCGTCACATCCGCGGATGATCTTCGTTCCGACCATAGCGTCAGCCCGTTTTCTTCACAGACTGCTGTCTTTCCGGCTGCCATGTTATATTTGCACAGGAAAAAGCACAGACCGCGACGAGGTGATCCGGAAATTCCGAGCCGAAGAAGCCGGCATCATCATCGCGACGACTGTTCTGGAACGCGGCGTCACCATTCCCGGTGCTGATATCTGTGTCTTCCTGGCGGATCACGGTGTGTTTGACCGGGCCAGTCTGATCCAGATGACTGGAAGAGCTGGCAGGTCGTTTGACCATCCGGAGGGAGATGTTCTGTTTCTCTGCAGTCAGAAAAGCGAGGCACCGCTGCGGTGCGCGGAAGAGATCCGGGAGGCAAACGCATGAAGTGCCTGCTTTGCGGCAGACAGATGCAGGAAAGCAGTCTGTCTGATCTGATCTTCGGCAATGATCTTCTCTGCCGAAAATGCCGGGGTGAGTGGCAGCGCCGGGACATTGCGTTTCTGCTTGACGGTGTTCCGCTGAATTCGTTTTATGTCTATAACGCTGCGTTTTCCGCATGCCTCATCCAGTACAAGGAATGCGGGGATGAGGCACTGAAAGATGTGTTTCTTTCACAGGTGAAAAACAGGCTGCGCCGGCGGTACCGGGGCTTTACGCTGCTGATGATGCCGAGCACGCAGAAGAAGACGGAAGCCCGCGGATTCAGCCATCTGAAAAGCATGTTTGAATGCCTTGGCCTGCCGTGTATGGAACCGTTTGAGAAAACGGAAGACATCAGCCAGAAAGCGCTGGGCCGAAGCGCCAGACAGGAGATGATTACAGCGATCCGGCTGAAGAAAGACATCCAGCTTCCGGAAAAGATCATTCTCTGCGATGATACGGTCACGACCGGAGCGACCCTGAAGGGAGCCCTGAAGTGTCTGGATCAGAAGAAGCATACGATACGGATCTGTACGGTCTCATACAATGCACGGTGGATCACAGAAAACAGACCGTCAGGGATTCATTGCCTTTTCATGAGGCAGCAGGTATAATGTTATGGCTATTTTATATGCAGAAATAACAAACAGGAGGTCTCTATGGCAGGTCTTATTTCAAAAATCTTCAATGATGATGCCAGAAAACTCAAGCAGATCGAAAAGAAAATCGAACCTGTCCTTGCCAAGGAACAGGCATTTCATGATATGAGCGATGAGGATCTGAAAGCGATGACACCGTATCTGAAGCAGAAGCTTGCGAACGGCGCCACGCTGGATGATATCTACGTCGAAGCATTTGCGACAGCCCGTGAGGCATGCCGCAGAGTCATTGGTGAATTCCCGTATCCGGTGCAGCTGATGGGCGCGACCGTCATGCAGGGCGGCGACATCGCTGAAATGAAAACCGGTGAAGGTAAAACTCTGACATCTGTCATGGCAGTGTATCTCAACGCGCTGGAAGGCAAGGGCGTTCATGTCGTAACCGTCAACGAATACCTTTCCCAGCGTGACTCGGAATGGATGGGTCAGATCCACCGCTGGCTTGGTCTGACGGTCGGTCTGAATCTCCGACAGCTGACCAAGGCACAGAAGAGAGCGGCATACAACTGCGATATCACATATACGACAAACTCCGAGCTCGGTTTCGACTATCTGCGTGACAACATGGTCAAGCGGGTGGAAGACAGAGTTCTCAGACCGCTCAACTTCGCGCTGATCGACGAAGTTGACTCGATCCTGATCGATGAATCCAGAACGCCTCTGATCATTTCCGGCGGCCAGAAGCAGACAGCGAATCTCTATCTCCAGGCAGACCGCTTCGTCAAGAAGCTTGTCCGCGATGAAGAATATGAGATCGATGAAAGAAGCCGTACGGTCCAGCTGACCGAGGAAGGCGTATCCAAGGCAGAACGCAAGTTCCGTGTTGACAATCTGTATGATCTTTCCCATACCCAGCTCCTGCATCACATCAATCAGGCGCTGAAAGCGAACTATATCATGCAGAAGGATATCGAATATGTCGTCGATGAAGAGGAAGACGAGATCGTTATCGTCGACCCGAACACCGGCCGTCTGATGAAGGGCAGACAGTGGTCTGACGGTCTCCATCAGGCAGTCGAAGCCAAGGAAGGCATCTCCATCAAGCAGGAGACGACGACCATGGCAACGATCACATACCAGAACTTCTTCCGTCTTTACAACAAGCTGGCAGGCATGACCGGTACCGCGAAAACAGAGGAAGAAGAATTCCTTGAGATCTACAACATGTATGTTGTTGAGATCCCGACCAACAAACCCGTTGCCCGTATCGATTATCCGGATGCTGTATACGGAACCAAGAAGGCCAAGTTCAAGGCGCTCGTTGACGAAGTCGTTGAGCGGCATGCGGCCGGACAGCCGATCCTGGTCGGCACGATCGCAGTTGAAACTTCCGAGCTGATCTCGAAGTATCTTGATGAACGCAAGATCCGCCACAACGTTCTGAACGCGAAGAACCACGCAAGAGAAGCGGAGATCATCGCGAACGCCGGCAGAAAAGGCGCGGTCACGATCGCGACCAACATGGCCGGCCGAGGCACCGACATCAAGCTCGGCGAAGGCGTCAGAGAACTCGGCGGTCTGTGTGTCCTGGGTTCTGAACGGCATGAATCCAGACGTATCGACAACCAGCTGCGCGGACGTTCCGGACGTCAGGGTGACCCGGGCATGTCCAGATTCTATGTCTCCGTACAGGATGATCTGATGATCCGGTTCGGTTCGGAAAGAATGGAAGGACTGTTTGCCAGCCTGGGTGATACGGCAATTGAATCCAAGACCGTTACGAAGTCCATCTCCAGCGCCCAGAGGCGTGTGGAAGGCGTCAACTATGATGCCCGCAAACAGCTGCTTCAGTATGACGATGTCATGAGACAGCAGCGTGAAACGATGTATGAGCAGAGAAACTACATTCTCGAGAACACGGATATTCATTCCGTTGTCAAAGAGATGTTCAGCCGTGTGATCTCTGATACCACAGCGGCATACATCGATCAGGAAAGCAGAGCCCGCAGCGTTGATCTTGCCGGCCTCGGCCAGAGTCTGGACAACATGGGATTCAGGAATCTGGATCTCAGCGGTCTGAACAAGGAAAACCCGGAAACTGTCGTGGAAGAGATTACCGAGAGAGCCTGGGCGCAGTATGAAGAGAAGATCAAGGAAGTCAAGGACCGTGTGATCCCGCTTGAAAAAGATGCGGCGCTGTCGACAATCGACAGAGCATGGTCCAACGAGATCGATACGATGGATAAGCTGAGAAGCGGCATCGGCCTGCGCGGATACGCGCAGAACAACCCGCTTCAGGCATATGTGCAGGAAGGATATGAACTGTTCCAGGAAATGGAGCGGACGATCGCTCAGGAGATCGTCGCGTTCTGCCTGAACATCAGAGTCCGTTCTGCGGAAGACAGAGATGCACAGGAGGCGTAAGCATGGAATTATTTGAAATGAAACAGGGCGTAGCCCGCAGCCAGGCCAAATTGGAGTCGCTTGGCCACTCACTTTGACCTCGCGTCTAAACAGGCGAAGATCGAAGAAAACAATGAACTGATGAATGCGGAAGATTTCTGGAGCGATCAGAAGAAAGCCCAGAAGATCATCCGCGAGAACAATCAGATGAAGGCGCTGATCGATACCTTCAATTCACTGGACACAGCATTGAAAGATCTCCAGGAAGGCGTCAGCGACCTGTCCGAGTCATTTGATCCGGACATGAACGCGCTGATCGAAGAGGAATATGCGGAAGTCATGAAGAAATTCGATTCCTTTGAGATCCAGGTCCTGCTTTCCGGAGAATATGATGATCACAACGCGATCCTTGAGATCCATCCCGGTGCCGGCGGCACTGAAGCGATGGACTGGGCATCCATGCTGTACCGCATGTACATGAGATGGGCGGAGCGCCGCGGCTACAAGATCACTGTCATGGACTATCAGGAAGGTGAAGAAGCAGGTATGAAGTCCTGCTCCGTTCTGATCGAAGGTCCGATGGCATACGGCTATCTGAAAGCGGAAGCCGGCGTCCATCGTCTGGTCAGAATTTCCCCGTTTGATTCCAACGCGAGAAGACATACCAGCTTCGCGTCAGTGGAAGTCATGCCGGAATTTGAAGACGATGCGGAGATCGAGATCGATGAAAAAGACATCGAAGTCATCACGATGCGTTCTTCCGGTGCCGGCGGTCAGCATATCAACAAGACAGACTCGGCTGTCAGAATGACGCATAAGCCGACCGGTATTGTCGTTTTCTGCCAGTCTCAGCGTTCTCAGATCCAGAACCGTGAAGCGTGCATGAACATGCTGAAATCCAAGCTGCTTCAGATCCGCATCAAGGAAAACGAAGCACGTGCAGCGGCAGTCCGAGGTGAAGTCAAAGCCAACGAATGGGGATCTCAGATCCGTTCCTATGTATTCCATCCGTATTCCATGGTCAAAGACCTGAGGACCGGATACGAAGTCGGAAACACGCAGTCTGTCATGGACGGTGATCTCGACGGTTTCATTGACAGCTATCTGCGCAGTCAGATCAAAGGCTGATCATGCCGAGAGAGATCTCTTTCACAATCGAAAAAGAACAGAACGGTCTTTCAGTAAAGGCCGTTTTGACTTCCGTTCTCCGTCTGAGCAGACATGAGATCTCCCGCCTGAAGTTTGCGGAAAACGGGATCACGCTGAACGGAAGACAGGTGCGGACAAACCAGACCGTTTCCTCAGGAGATATTCTTTCCATCTGTTTTCCGGAAAAACCGCAGGAGACGGTCAGCGCTTCTTTCGTTCCCGAGATCCTGTATGAAGATGAAGACATGATCATCGTAAACAAGCCGGCCGGCATCGTCAGCCATCCGTCGCACGGTCATCTTGAAGATGACATGGGAACCGCCCTGCGGGCATATCTTAAAGAGAAGGCAGGTGCCGTACGGGCAGTCGGCAGACTGGACAAAGATGTTTCCGGCATTGTCGTCTACGCGAAAAACCAGCCGGCCTGCGCAAGACTGAGCGCCCAGAGAAACAGCGGCATTCTGCGCAAATCATATCTTGCGGCTGCTGAAGGGATCCCTGAACAGCCGGCCGGAACGATCCGCTGCTTTCTGGGCAAAACAGAGGGGAAGAAAGCCAGGGAGATCACTGAAAGCGGCAAGGAATGCGTGACGGATTACCGTCTGCTGGAAACGCACGGAGAGATCAGCCTTCTGGAAGTGACGATCCGTACCGGCAGAACGCATCAGATCCGGGCTTCGTTTGCCTCAGCCGGTCATCCGCTGGCCGGCGACGCGCTGTATGGCGGAAGCACTGACCGCATCCAAAGGCCGGCGCTTCACTGCGCTTCTCTGCAGTGCCGGCAGCCGTTTACCGGAGAAGCAATCACCGTCTCCGTACCGCTTCCGGAAGATATCAGACATCTTTGTGAAGTGTAAGCGTGTTCATTTTTAAGATGAGGTAAATCGGAGCCGGAAAGCTTGCAAATCCGCTGTCTTTGCATATAATATCCGGAGGTAAAGGAGGTCGGTTTGCATGAGCGGAAAATATCTGAATACTACCGTTTGCGCATGGAATCATCCCGGCTGGAAGGTTCTCAAAGGAGAACGCCTGCGTCTTGAGGAAGAAAACAGCAGAGCCGTGATCGTCAACAAATTCGGCTTGGTCATCTCAGAAACATTCGCGTTCAACTTCCCCGAGGATGAACTGAACAGGATGGCTCATGAAGGCAGAACCCTTCTCGTGGATGAGGTAAGAGAAAACTGTTACCGGGCAATCTTCACAGTACCGGAAACAGTTCCGTGCGTGCAGATGTGGAATGCACGGTGATACTGAAAGGGCAGATCAGAAGGTCTGTCCTTTTTTCAATGCCGCAGAAAGCTTCAGAAAATGATATATTGGAAACAGAGAAAGAAGGATTCCAGATGAAGAAAATACTGATTCGATTTGCGGTTTTCTGTCTTCTGCTTACAGGGTTCACCGCTGTGCCTGTGCAGGCAGCAGACGAAGGCATTCAGATGTTCCGTATGTACAATCCCAACAGCGGTGAGCATTTCTATACCGGCAAAGCAAAAGAACGCGACGCTCTGGTAAAGTCAGGATGGCTGTATGAAGGCATCGGCTGGACAGCGCCGAAGACATCAGAGACACCGGTTTACCGTCTGTACAACAAAAATGCCGGTGATCACCACTACACGGTCAAAACAAAGGAACGTGACGCGCTGGTCAAAGCCGGCTGGAAAGATGAAGGCATCGGCTGGTACAGCGACGACGCGAAGACCGTTCCGGTCTACCGTGAATACAATGAGAAGATGCAGTCGCATAACCACAACTACACAGCCAACGAAAAAGAGCACAATGCTCTCGTAAAGATGGGCTGGAAAGATGAAGGCATCGGCTGGTACGCCCTGAAGGGAAAGCAGGACGGCGTGAAGGTCACCATGGATCTTTCCGTGATCGACGAAGAACTGAAAGACATGATCGACTACTTCCAGTTTGGCTATGAAGATAAATCAGGAAAAAAGAATTTTGATTCCGCAGATCCTTCCAAATACAACCTGATCAGGTACCTTGGAACTCATCCGGCAATCGTGGATTACAGATTCTATGGACAGAAGGTACAGACGGATCACTGGGATTCCATGAAGGATCCTCTGGGAAAGATCAATTCTGCGTATACAGAATTTCCTGTCAGCTCTGTACGCTGGGCTGCGAAGAATCTGTTCCACCTGACGGATCCCGTCATCAACAAAATGATCAAAGAGTGTAAAGAACAGGGAATATTCTATGAATATAAGGGCAGCTTCATTTCTCTGCTCGGCGGCGTCGGCGGTCCGGGCATGATCGCGAAATTCAGTTCAGTCAGATCCGATGGCTCCAGATATTACATTGAGTATAAGTACTACATCGATCCAAACTACTATGTGGGAACCTACACGCTTGTCGCGGCAAAGGAAAAGATCGGAAACAAATATTACTGGACGATGTACAAGCATTCGGAAAAGTAAAAGAAACACCTGAATGATCAGCTCATCCAGGTGTTTTTGGTAATCTAAAACCTGGCGGGGTTTTGTAAAATAACGCTCTAAAATTCCACAGGGTTTAAAGAAGTAAAAAAGATGGCATATACAGACTTAGCAGAGGGTATAGAGCCATCTTTTCATTTGCTTAGGACCTGGTATTCAG
>JAILCN010000228.1 GCA_024680365.1 Solobacterium sp. | reverse complement strand
GAATTCACAGGAAGACTGGAATATTTCTGTGTTTGGGATTCTTTCAGACAATAAACGCTGATGACTGTTCAGCAGTAAAAGGAGTGCCTATGAAACGATTCGGATTTATCTACGACCAGAAAAAATGCATCGGCTGCAATGTCTGCCAGATGGCATGCAAGGACAAAAACAATCTGGAAATGGGACTGTTCTTCCGCCGTGCTGACACCCTGAATGCCGGTGAGGATCCGCTGAAGTATTTCCATTTCTCCGGCGCCTGCATTCACTGCGACGACGCGGAATGCATCCGGCACTGTCCGACCGGCGCCATGTACCGGAAAAGTGACGGAACTGTCGGTCACCGGAAAGAAAAATGCATCGGCTGCGGTATCTGTGCCAGGGTATGTCCCCAGGCAGCTCCAAAGCTCAGCTTCCGTGACGGCCGCAGTGCCAAGTGCGACGGCTGCGCGGATCTCAGAGCACAGGGAAAGAACCCGGCGTGCGTCGATGCATGTCTGACCCACTGTCTGCAGTTTGTCGACTACGAAACACTGACAGAGCACAGGGAAAGGAAGGCAGAGTATCCATGGGAATGAAATATGTTATGATCGGCGGCGGCATTGCCGGCGTCAGCGCGGCAGAAACGATCCGGGCAAATTCTTCCGATGCAGAGATCTGCATTCTTGAAGCAGGTGAAGACAACCCATATCTGCGTCCCCTTCTCTCCAAAACAGATATCAAATATCTCAGCGCGGATCATATCGCCCTGCATTCCGCGGAGTGGTATGAAAGAAAACAGATCCGGCTGATCACAGGATGTACTGTGACAAAAATCAGTCCGGACGAGCATCTTGTTACATGCAAAGACGGCAGTCAGATCCGTTATGACAGACTGATCTGTACAGCCGGTGCTTACCCGTCTGTTCCCCCGATTCCCGGAGCAGACCTGAACGGCGTGCATACAGTCCGCACGATCCAGGATATGAAACGGATCCACCGTGATATCGCGTTTGCGGAAAATGCGGTCGTGATCGGCGGCGGTGTGATCGGTGTGGAACTTGCGGAGGAACTGAAAACAGCAGGCGTGAATGTTACGGTACTGGAACTGGCACCGAAGCTGCTTGGCCGTTTCCTCGATGAAGAAAGCGCTGAAGTGTTTAAGAACCGTCTGGAAGCTCAGGGCATCCACAGCTTTACCAGTGTTTCTGACATTGTGATCAATGCCGGTGATGACGGCCATGTTAATACTGTCAAAGCAAAGATCAAAGAGGAAAGCTGTTCCTTTTCAGCTGATCTCGTGATCCTTTCCTGCGGCATCCGTCCGGATGTGAAGCTGCTGCAGGAAGCAGGTGCGGAATGCGGACGCGGCGTGATCGTGAATCACGGCATGGAAACAAGCCTGCCGGATGTGCTGGCTGCCGGCGACTGCATCCAGTGGGATCCGAATCCCGGTCTCTGGGATTTCGCGAAACAAAGCGGCATCATTGCCGGTCTCAGCGCTGTTTATGGTGCTGACTCGGAAGAAGTGAAGAAGACCCCGCTGTACAGCGGAGGTGAACTGATCTTCTCCGGCAGAAGCATATTTGTATATTCATTCGGTGATGTTACCGGGGAAGGAACAAAGACGGTATTTGAACCGGACAGCCGGATCCATTATCAGGTCAATCCGATCCATTCTGATGATCCGTATGAAAAACGTTTTTACCAGGACGGCAGTCTGAAAGGCGCCATCCTCATTGACGCCCCGCAGGATCTTGCGGAGATTCGCAATACGCTCTGGGGAAACCTGGGCATGACACCCGGAGCGTCTGAAAAACAGCTGCCAAGATCCGTATATCTGCTTGCGGCAGACTTCTTTGCGGACAGAGACAAAGCGCTTCAGCTGCTGAAACTGATACCGGAATGGTCTGAGCATTCCGAAGGAGAATGGCAGCTGGAATATGATTATCTGTTCCGCGGCTGTGACGCTGACTTCAAACCGTCCCTGTGGGCTTCGGTCTGCTTTGATGAACGCGTTCTGTGCAATCAGACAACACTCGAAGTGATCAGACGATACTATGCCAATGGTTACAGACCGGTCCGCATGGAAGGCAATCCGCCGGATTATATCGGCGAACAGTACCGGTATCTCTACTACCTGACCTGCGCCGGCCTGAAGAAACACATCGATGCATTCGCGGATGATTATTCGCTGGAAAATCAGAGACTGCTTCTGCAGGAGCTGAAAAAGCGCGGTACCTTTAACGCATTCATCACTGTCAGTGAGCATCTTCTCAAAGTGCTTGGCGGCAGATGTGATACTTCGCTCACTTCGTTTGCCAGAGCACTCGGCATTGAAGACAAAACAGCAGAGCTCTGGGAGATCCTGAAGCAGTCCGCGGAAGAATTCAGTGACATCGCGGAAGACGGCGCATCCCCTGCCATAGCACTGGAAGAGCCGAGAGTCATCCTGAGCGGCGGCGGCAACAACTGCGGCGGCAAGTGCGTGATCCGGCCGACAGTGCAGGAAGGCTGCATCCTGAAGATCGAATCCGATCTCTCC
>JAILCN010000113.1 GCA_024680365.1 Solobacterium sp. | reverse complement strand
AACGGCATCTTCAAGGCCCTGATCGCTTTCCTGACGCTGCTTCTGAACAGCACGGTCTCGCGCTATCTGCAGCGGAAGACCGATATCAATAAGACCTTCGTGTATATCCTGATCGCCTGCACTTTCCTGACCGGTCTGATCTTGATCGATCATTCGCAGATCCTGTTCATCGCAGTATACATCGTCTACAGCAGCGTGATGGTCCTTCGTCTGCCTTTGCTGCAGATCCTGGCGTCAGCGCATTCCGATCCATCCTCCAGCAATTCCGTCATGGGCTTTTATCAGGCGATGACTTCCTTCGGCGGGATCTTCGGCGCCCTCTTCGCCGGACTGATCTACGCCAGAGGCGCAATGCTGCCGTTCGTGTTTGCCTTTGCGTCCTACCTTATCTCTACTCTGCTGGCTTTCGTTTACCGGAAACGGCTCCATACTTCCGTAAAATAGAAAATCTCAGCAACCGACCGTTCCAATGTAAAAGCCATCCGTTTGCATCGGGTGGCTTTTCTTGTTTGTTACATTTTTTAAAAATTGAAACCTTTCCAGTAGGGAACGCCGGTATATTCCTTCAGCTCTTCCTTTCCTTCCAGAACGCGGGCAACGCCGGAAGCCAGAGCGATCATTTCGAATTCGCCGGGATAGACGAAGATCGGGGCGATCCAGCCGTTAGCGTCTTTGACTTCCTGCACCAGTCCGTCATTGTGTGCCATGCCTCCGCCTAAGAGGATGGCGTCGACTTTTCCGTGTAGGGCGGAAGCCATTGAACCGATATATTTGTTGACCTGGTAGATCATGGTCTCCCAGACCATTTCCGCTTCCTTGCTGCCGTCTTCGATCATCGCAACGACATCAAGACCTTCACTGGTTCCGAGGTGATCGACGAAACCGCCGCTCTTTGTGCAGAGCTTGCGCATCTCATCCGCTGTAACATCGTTCTTTTCCATATAGTTGAGAACTTCCACGACCGGGATCGAGCCACAGCGGGTCGGGGTCATCGGTCCGTCTCCTCCGACGATATCGTTTCCGTCGATCATCTTTCCCTGGCGATGGGCGCTGACAGTGATGCCGCCTCCCAGATGACAGGCGATCAGATTCAGCTCTTCATACTTCTTTCCCTGGGAAGCCGCATGACGGATCGTCATTTCTTTCAGATTCAGGGCATGCATATGGGAAGCGCGGTAAAGACCCTTGATGCCGGTCATGCGGGCTACATCCTGCAGTTCATCGGTATCCGGCGGGTTGACAACATAGGCTTTCTTTCCGTATTTAAGCGCGAACTTGTGTGCCAGCTGCGGGCCGAGCATAGCCGGATGCTGCACACCGTTGGCGCCTCTTGTAGCGTGATCGAGAAGGATGTCATTGACAGCATAGGTTCCGCCTTCCGCAGACAGAAGACCGCCGCCGCGGCCGCTGAAGGCATCGACTGTGGAAAGATCGACGCCGGCTTTCTCAACTTCGTCCAGAATCATCTCCTCGCGATAAGGGAGCTGATCGCTGATCGTCGCAAATTCGGCCAGTTTCTCCGCTTCGTGTTTGACGCTGGCGGAAAAGATTTCCTGATCTCCTTCATACAAAGCGATCTTGGTAGAGGTGGAACCGGGGTTAATAGCAAAGATCCTGTAAGACATATGTCTCCTTTCTTCCGGCCATGACCGGGCATTATTCATTTACCATACGGTATCGTCTCTGTTTGAGATTAATACCGCAGTATTCTTCATCTCAAGAGTACCATACCACCGGCGGATCTGGTTCCTCTTCTTTTGAATACCGCTCTGTAAAAAAGCGCCCTCTGTTGAAGAGGACACTTTTGTCTGTTTGTATCTGGATCTAAAAACAGCGGACGCAAATCTCTGCGTCCTGCTAATGATTGTACTTTACGATCGCCGATATCAGCAGCGCTATTCCGAGCACCAATCCGATCGCCATTGGTACAAACGTCAGAAAGGATCGGGCAAACACTGCAATGACCCCGGAAAGAAGAAACCCGATCCCCATAACCAGAAGTCCGGATCCCGCAAGCGTACAATATGCCTGTTTGTTTTCTTTGCTTACTTTGTCGCAATGATAACTGATGATCAGATCCATTCTCTGTTTTTTCCAGATCTGCCAGCCAAGACCGATGAAGACCAGTCCCAGCAATTCAAATAAGACGCTGATCACAACGAACCAAATGAAATCGCTCATAACATCTTCCTCACTCACAATTTCTCGTTTATCATGTTCACTATTGCCCGTTCGCTTTCTTCAATGCCTCATACGTTTCTGAAAGCCACTCATTATAGTGATCGTAGAGAGGCCGGGTCCACCAGTCCAGAAGGCCGTTTAAAGACTCGACATCTTTATCGATGCTCGTACAGCTGTACTGTTCCGGATCGCGGTTGACCGTCACGGTGTGCCTGCCGTCTTCCCCGAAGTCGATCCGGTAGATGCAGTGCCCGGTCCAGCTGCGGTGTGCCCAGAGCGTCAGTCCCTCCATATACCAGAACCATTTGTCCTCCATGGCCTGCGGGATATTGCCGCGGCGGAGCGCGTCCATTTCCATTTCACTGAAGGACCGGTTGAGCACAAAAGTCTCATGCCGTTCAGGCATAGGTTCTGTTTTCCAGT
>JAILCN010000069.1 GCA_024680365.1 Solobacterium sp. | reverse complement strand
TCTGATCATAGATAATGGACCCGTGTTTCATCAAAGCGGTCTTCCTGCGGACGTTCTTCGGCCGGATAGCCGACAGGGATCAGGGCAAACGCGGAAAGTCTTGCGGGCAGTCCGAGTGTTTCACTGACCAGCTGCACGCGTTCCTGCATCGGGGCGATCCCGCACCATGTCGCACCGAGTCCGAGCTCAACTGCCTCAAGCAGGATATTCTCACTTGCTATGCTGAGATCGATCTCGCGCCATTCGGGAAGCTTTACTTCTTCCGCACATCTGGTGCAGGGAACGATGATCAGCGGCGCGCTCTTTGCAAATTTCGCATACGGAGAACATTCACTGAGCTTCTGGATCATTTCTCTGTCGGTGACGACAACAAACTCCCAGGGCTGCTGGTTGGCCGTTGAAGGAGAAGCCATCGCCGCTTTCAGAAGCAGCGTGATCTTCTCATCTTCAACCGGTCTGTCCAGGAAACGGCGGACGCTGACGCGTCTGAAAATGCTGTTCATGGAATTATTCCATTCCGAGATACTTGTAATCTCTGTCTTCGATCGCTTCTTTGATCAGCGCTTCATCGACGTCTTTGGATAATGTGATCACAGCGGTTCCGGCAGTATGGGAAGCTTCCGCGGATTCAATTCCGTCGATCTTCTCGAGCGCCTTCTTCACGCTTGCCTCGCAGTGTTCGCACATCATGCCTTCAATTTTAACTGTCTTTTTCATACCTTCTCCTTCTCTTCCTTTGTATATGTAATCTCTTGATTCTACTGCTTCGCGGATCTCGCTGTCATCGATCGCATGGACCGCAGTGATCACAGCGGTTCCTTTTGTGTGGTCGGCTTTGACAGATGTCACGCCTTCTATTTTTCCAATTCCTTTTTGAACAGACGCTTCGCAGTGTTCGCACATCATGCCTTCGATCAGCACCGTAAAAGTTTCTTCCTGCGGTTTTTCTTCGGTCTGTTCTTCTTCTGTTTCCGGAAGTGCCGGATGTTTCAGCTTTCTGTCATGGGAAGCGTCATGCAGTCGGAACAGGTTCAGACGCAGGGCGTTCATGCAGACGGTGAAGCTGGACAGGCTCATCGCTGCGGCACCGATCATCGGATTCATTTTAAACCCGAACAGGCCGGCTGCCATCGGAATGCAGATGAGATTGTAGAAGAATGCCCAGAACAGGTTTTCGTGAATGTTGCGCAGAACGGCTCTGGACAGACGGACTGCCGCTGCAACATCGCTGAGTTTTGAATTCATCAGGACGACGTCGGCGCTGTCGATCGCGACATCGGTTCCGGCACCGATCGCGATGCCTGTGTCTGCCCGCATCAGAGCCGGGGCGTCGTTGATGCCGTCGCCCACCATTGCGGTCTTTCCGCGCTGCTGCAGTCTGCGGATCACTGCCTCCTTGCCTTCCGGCAGTACGCCGGCAATGACTTTGTCTACGCCTGCCATGCGGCCGATCGCTTCGGCTGTCTTCTGGTTGTCACCTGTTAACATGACGACTTCGATGCCCATGTTCCGCAGCTGACGGATCGCTTCCGGTGAGTCTTCCTTGATCACGTCGGCGACCGCGATAATGCCGAGCAGTCTGCCGTCTTTTTCAAAATAGAGCGGTGTCTTGCCGTCTTCCGCATACTGTTCGCCTTTGCTTCTGATCTCGGCGGATACCTTTGCGTATTTCTCAATAAATGTGATATTTCCGGCATGCAGGGAGGAACCTTTATAAGAAGCGCTCAGTCCGCTGCCTGCTTCAGCGCGGAATTCATCTGCTTCTTCAATTTGCAGATCTCTCTTCTCCGCTTCCTGAACAACGGCTCTGGCAAGAGGATGTTCGCTCTTTCCTTCCATCATCGCTGCGGTTTTCAGCAATGACGTTTCATCTTCGCCGTCGGCCGGACACAGATCTGTGACTTCCGGATTGCCGGAGGTGATCGTGCCGGTCTTGTCCAGGGCGATCAGCTGGATCCTGCCGGTCTGTTCCAGGGCTTCGCTTGTTTTGAAGAGAATGCCGTTCTTCGCTCCCATGCCGTTGCCGACCATGATCGCGACCGGTGTCGCAAGACCAAGCGCGCATGGACATGAGATGACCAGCACTGTGATGCCTCTGGCAAGGGCCTGGGAAAGCGGCGCGCCGGCGATCAGCCAGCCAACGCTGACAACTGCAGCGATGGCAATGACAGCGGGCACGAAGATCCCGGATACCTTGTCGGCGATCCTGGCGATCGGCGCCTTGGTGGCTGCCGCGTCAGAGACCATCCGGATGATCTGGGACAGCGTCGTATCTTCACCGACTCTGGTCGCCCGGCATCTGAGATAGCCGGAGGTATTGATCGTTGCGGCGCTGACGGTGTCGCCTTCCTGCTTGTCGACTGGGATGGATTCGCCAGTCAGGGCGGATTCGTTGACGGCGCTTGTTCCTTCGGTGATCACACCGTCGACAGGAATGCTGTCACCGGGTCTGACGACAAAGATGTCGCCGGACTGAACTTCATCGATGCTGACTTCCTTTTCTTCTCCGTTTATATACAGAACAGCAGTTTTGGGAGCCAGCTTCATCAGACTCTTCAGGGCGTCGGTCGTTCTGCCTTTCGACATCGCTTCCAGCATTTTTCCAACCGTGATCAGAGCCGGGATCATCGCGGCAGACTCATAATACAGCTGGCCGTGATACAGCTCCATCAGTTCCATGTTTGATGAGCCGGAAGTGATCATGCCGCACATCTGATAGAACACCAGCGTGCTCCACAGAAAGGAAACCGACGAGCCCAGGGCAACCAGCGTATCCATGTTCGGCGCGCCGTGGATCAGAGACGAGAATCCGCTGGTAAAGAATTTGCGGTTGATATACATGACGACTGCCGCCAGGATCATCTGGGTCAGCGTCAGACCGAGATGGTTGTGGGCAAAGTATGCAGGCAGCGGCCAGCCCCACATATTGAAGCCCATCGTGATATACATCAGGGCGATCAGGAAGCCGACGGAAAGGATCAGCCTTCTCTTCAGCTTCGGTGTTTCGGTATCCCGCAGCGCTTCCTCTTCTGCCGCAAGACGCGCGGAGGCGGACTGGACTTTCTCCTGTCCTTTGACCGATGCACCGTATCCTGCTTTCTCCACCGCCCGGATAATATCTTCCGGCTTCGCATTTCCTTCCACGCCCATCGAATTTGTGAGCAGGGAAACGGAACAGGACGAGACGCCTTCCACGCCGTTTACGGCTTTTTCAACACGGGCCTGGCAGGCTGCGCAGCTCATGCCCGTTACGGTATATTGTTCCATACAGACCTTCTTCCTATTTCATGAGCTTTGGCAGAATGCGCACAAGCTCATCGATGCTTTCATCATTTCCTGCTTTGAGATCTTCCGTGATGCAGGAGCGCAGATGGCAGGCCAGCAGTTCTTTGTTGAAGCTGTTTAAGGCGCTGGTAACTGCGGATACCTGGATCATGATATCCGGACACCAGGCATTTTCCTCTACCATCTTTTCAATGCCGCGGATCTGCCCTTCCGCTTTCTTCAGACGCAGAAGGAGGGCTTTCTGTTCTTCTGCACTTCTGTTTTTATGCCGCTTTGCGCAGCAGTTTTCGTTCTCACTCATAGATATCACACATACCCCTCGGGGGTATCACCTTCCTATACTGTTATATACCCCCTGGGGGTATATGTCAAATGAAACGCAAAAGAAAAGGTGCCCGCAGGCACCGTTTGTAAACTATTCTGCTTCGATTCCGGAATGGCGTTCGTTTCTGCGGATCGCCGTTGCTCCGAACAGTGACAGGATCATGACAGCGCTGAGCACGAATGCCAGCCAGAAGTCCATGGCGTAGGAACCGGTCATATCGTACAGACTGCCGACCAGGGTAGCGCCTGCCGCGTTTGCAACGCCGCCGAGGAAGCTCAGGACCGGATAGGCGGAAGCGTAGTTTTCCATGCCGAAAAGATAGCCGGAAAGCATCGCGATGCCGACTGCGCCGATGGCGAAGATACTTGCCCAGAAGCCGGCGCCGATATACATCGCGAAGTCTGCTTTGACAAACAGGAACAGCAGGATGGCTGTCAGGTTGACCAGTGACATGAACAGGACCGATTTATAGGCACCGAATTTGTCATTCAGCACGCCGTAGCACAGTTTGAAGAGAATATTGCATGCCATTGAGATCGACAGCATCAAAGCACCGAGCTCCGCGGTCTTGCCGATGGAGACGGCATAGCCGGGCAGATGCGACGGGATCGCCGCGATCATGCTGGCGGCGCATGTGATCAGAACGGCAAGAATGAACTTGACACTGAAGAAGTTGAACGCTGTGGAAGAAGCAGCGATCGAAGAGGTCCTGCCGGCATTTTTTGCTGCAATGAATTCTTCATAGCCATACGGCTTGACACCTGCTGTTTCCGGACGGATGGTCAGCGGAAGAACGATCGCGGGCAGACAGCACAGAAGCGTAAATCCGCCTACCCAGAGGTATGTATTCCGCCATCCGGACGCCGTGATCATACTGGAAAAGATGGGTGAAAGAATGACGCCGGGAACACCGGAGAAAGCCATGACGATACTGGTGAATGTCCCTCTTCTGGCATAGAACCAGTAGTTGACGATCATCGTGATCAGGACAAAGTTGATCATGCCGTCGCCGATTCCTCTCACGGCGCTGAGAGCATAGATCAGCCAGATCTCATCACACATAGAGATCAGAACACAGCTGCCGGCAAGCAGAGCTGTCGCGGCAATGATCCAGAGTTTCAGATTCTTTTCGCTGAGCAGTTTCGGAGTACTCATCGCCGC
Organism: Solobacterium sp.; assembly: GCA_024680365.1. Taxonomy (GTDB): domain Bacteria; phylum Bacillota_I; class Bacilli_A; order Erysipelotrichales; family Erysipelotrichaceae; genus Bulleidia. The sequence goes on along the minus strand of JAILCN010000069.1, from coordinate 8,707 downwards.
AACAGAAGCGACGATGGAAGTAATGGTAAGCGCAAGCGCGGCACTGCCCCGGCCGACGCCCAGGCTTTCTGCCATTGGCGCAAAGAAAACACCTGCGGTATTGACCGTAACGCCGATCGAAGCAGCCGCAAGACCGCACATGGCGATCAGGACAAAAATATGTCTGGCTTTCATAATTCCTCCCCGGTTTTTATACAAGTTAACCTGTTTCTATTTTAGCAGGCAGAAGCATGCACGAAACAATAAATCTCCCGGCAGATACACTTTTTTGTGCGGATATCCTATAATGAATACCAGGAGGTTTTTGATGATGAAACTGGCAGAAGCATTGCAGGAACGCGCAGATCTGAACCGGAAGATCGCTCAGCTGCGGCAGAGACTGCTTGATAATTCACAGGTACAGGAGGGCGAGGATCCGGCGGAAGATCCGAAGGAACTTCTGAAGGAACTGGACGGTGCTCTGGTCCGTCTGAAAGAGCTGATCACAACGATCAACCTGACCAACGCGAAGACGATGTATGAAGGAAAGACGATGACCGAAATGATCGCGGAACGGGATGTTCTGAAAGAACAGATCTCCGTATGGCGCGATCTGATCTCATCCGCTTCCCAGCTTTCCTACCGGGCAAGGAATACAGAGATCAGGATCCTGCCTGCGGTCAACGTCAGATCGCTGCAGAAGAAGACAGATGACGCGTCCGGCAAACTGCGCAGACTGGACGCAAAGATCCAGGAACTGAACTGGACAACCGAGATCTGAAACAAGACGGTAGTCCGGAAAAGCGAATGCAGCCTCTGCGGCTGAGGAAAAAGCCGCGCTCATGAGGCGCTGCGGGGCAGGCGCATTTTTCTCATTGTTCTGCCCAGATTGTTACAGATGCATTGTGATCCTTCATTGTTACTACCATGCATTGGTTTCCGGATGAGGGCGGCGTACGGGGAATTTCAGGGGGCATATGCCTCTTTTTTAGTCTTTTTCCAGAAGAACATATGTGCCCTTCCCGGTTTTCTTGATCCTTCCTTCTTCGCACATCTGTTTCAGAATGCGAAGCAGCTGCCGCTTGGAACATAACAGACGGGCAGCCGACTTTTCCACTGCCTTCAGTGTCTGGTCCTCGCATTCATACTGCATATAGTGGATCAGCCGTTCGCTGAGGTTTTTCGGCACTGCCGCAGCCGCTGTGACTGCCTCCAGTTTCTGACTGAGAGACTGCAGGATCATGCGCAGGAACACCGGGTCATTCTCCAGTTTCTGCCGGCATTTTTTCAGCGGCAGCGAGACGCAGTACGTCTTGCGGACGATCTCCACCAGATACGGCGACAGCGTGCCTGACCCAAATTCCAGATCCCCGAGGACTGAAAATCCACTCCCGGATGCCAGCTGATAACTTGAACCGTCATCGCGGATATTGAGTATGCGGATCGTTCCGGAGACGACAAAGGAAAAGTAATCAAACGGATCCAGTTCATTGTTCAGGAACTCTCCTCTGTCAAAGACATACAGTTCAAACGGAAGATCCGCATCCTGAAAATACGTATCGATACGATTGATTCTGATCAGGTGTTTCAGTTTTTCCGGATCATTTATTTTTTTCATGATTATATGGTGACATATGTCACCGTTTTTGAAAAGACAGACAGGTACAATACCGGAGGAAAAAGAGGTAAAAAACATGCAGAACGAACTGTTTGAAAAAATGCCCATTCCCCGGGCATATATGAAACTTGCCATTCCGGTCATGCTGAGCAGCGTGCTGATGCTGGTCTACAACATGGTCGACATGTACTTCATTGCCGGAACCGGCAATACAAATCTTGTTGCGGGCGTATCTCTCTGTGCTCCGGTATTTACATTCCTGATCGCGATGGGCGACATCTTCGGACTTGGCGGAAGTTCGGTCATCAGCCGTCTGTTCGGCGCGGGAAGGACGGATGACGGCAGAAGACTTTCTGTCTTCGCGTTCCTCGGCTCTGCCCTTTGCGGAGTGGTGATCGCGGCTGTCCTGCTTCTGTTCGCGAATCCGATGCTGAACCTGCTCGGTGCGAATGCGGAGACGTTTGAATACGCGAAGGCATATTACTTCTGGATCGCCCTCGGCGCACCGGTGATCATCTTCTCACTGGTCCCGACAAACCTGCTGAGAACAGAAGGCTTCGCGACCGGTGCCATGATCGGATCCTTCATTGGTTCCATCGTCAACATCATTCTTGACCCGGTGTTCATCTTCGGACTGAAGATGGGTGCTGCCGGCGCTGCCATCGCAACCGTGATCGGCAACGTCTGCGCTGACGCCTTCTATATCTGGCTGATCACAAACAAGTCAAAGCTGCTGTCTCTGGATCCGAAGGGATTCCGCATCAGCGGCAGTGAGCTGAAACAGATCTTCGGCATCGGCATCCCTTCCTCCATCACGAACATCATGCAGTCGATCGGCGTGATGCTGCTGAACAGATTCCTGCTTCCGTACGGAAATGACAAGATCGCCGCCATGGGCATCGTATCCAAAGTCGTCATGATCGTCATCATGATCATGGTCGCCTTCTCCTTCGGCGGTCAGCCGCTGTACGGCTATCTGTACGGATCCGGAAACAAAAAGAGAATGAACGAAACGATCCGCTTTGCCTACACGCTTGTCTGCGGCACAGGCCTTGCGCTTGCGACGGTCCTGTTCGCGGCTGCTCCGGCCATGATCAGCTTCTTCATGAAGGATGCCGGCGTGATCGCGACCGGAACACCGATGCTCCGGGCGATCCTGATGGGCATGCCGTTCATCGGCTTCACAATGGTCACCACCTGCATCTTCCAGTCGACCGGCAAAGCGACAGGCGCGCTCCTGCTCAGCGCCGGCAGACAGGGTTATATCTACGCGGCTGTCATCTTCACTGCCGCTGCCCTGTTCGGCTATACCGGCGTCATCCATGCCCAGGCAGTCTCTGATATTTTCACCGCAGTCCTTGCGTTTGTTCTGTTCCGTCTCTTCCTGGGAAAAGAACTGCATTGATATGAACGTTTGAAAACCGGCATTCGTGCCGGTTTTATTGGTTTCCATACATCCGGTTCTCAGAACGGGGGGTCATCCGTATCTGTATATTCATACAGTTCACCATCACCATTCTGATGGCCTGCCGGTGTTTCAAGCTGTTCCGCATACAGCCTGACCTTTTCTTCATAAGGCAGGGAAGGATCGATCCCCACCTGCTGCCAGCTCACCCCGAAAGGAGCTCCGCCTGAAGTATAATCTTCGATATATGCAAACATATCATTGCTTGTTTCAATGATGCCGTGGTATTTGTATTCAAACTCGATCTCTTGATTGCGCTCCAGAAATCTCTCATACTCTTTCGAAGATCTGTCACCATCCTGCGGATACAGGATCCCCCATTCCCGCAGATCGCTGACAGCTGTTTCAAGAGGCAGGTTCATCCGTTTCCTGTATCTGCTGAGCAGATGTTTCTTTCCGTAATTTCCTTCTTCGAACAGCCAGTGCATCGCCTTTTCATAACGGACGGCTTTGCGTTCTTCCTTTGAAAGTGTTCTTTTTTCGGTTCGCTTCTTTTTCATTTCAGTATATTCTTTCCGATATTGTACCCCTGCCCCGTTCTGAACGCCACCCAACAAAGCACTGTCTGCTGACAGCACTTTGTTGTTTCAGTTTTTCTCGTAAGAAGCGATTGCCTGTTTCAGACCATCGATCACGATCGGATCAGTTTCTTCCTTCATCAGGTCGGCAGGTTTTCCCGCTCTTGTGCAGTAGGAGGTGTACATCGCATCCTGCCATCCGTGAGGAACCGTGAATACCAGTCTGTTGTTCATTAATGCCAGGAATGTCTTTACCTTCGGATTGACAACCGCTGCCTTGTGATAGTTGATCGGCGGTTCTTTGAAGAAGAAATCTCCTGCCTTTTTCATCATCTCTTTTTCCGCATCATTCAGCGGAACAAAATTTTCCATGTAGGAACAGTTGTCAATGATCTGATCCATTGTGCTCATGCCGGAAAGAACAACCATGACGCCGGGCAGTGAAGCCATGGAACGGATCGCCCAGGACGCACTGGACATGGATGGATCCGCAGCTTTGAACATACCTTCAATCTCAGCAGGCACTTCCGCCAGCTCTCCGCCTTTGACCGGTTCCATGACAATAACGTTTCTGCCATGCTTCACGATCGTTTCGTATGCTTCTCTGACAGTCAGATCAGGATCGGCGATATCGGCATAATTGAGCAGGATCTGCACGGATTCAATGCAGTCCTGTTCATCCAGGATCCTGTCCAGCACTTCAGCTGTATCATGGAAGGAACAGCAGATATGCCGGATCTTTCCTTCTTCCTTCAACTTTTTGAATTCATCGAACGCACCGATTTCAACCATGCGGTCATAATCTTTCTCCGTTAACATATGCATCAGGTAGTTGTCAAAATACCCGGCACCGGTCTTTGCCAGCTGTTCCTCGCAGTATTTTCTGACATCTTCTGTTTTGTATACGTTCCATGTCGGCATCTTGGAAGCCAGAACATAGCTTTCTCTGGGATATCTGGATGTCAGGGTCTCTCTGATCGCGGTTTCGCTCTTGCCGCCATGGTAAACGTAAGACGTATCAAAGTATGTGAAACCGTGTTCCATGTAATAGTCAACCATCTGTTTCAGTGTTTCATTGTCAATGGCGCCATCCTCTTTCAGCGGAAGACGCATGAATCCGAAGCCAAGTTTTTTCATGATATTTTCTTCCCTCTTTCTGTCCTTATTATGTCACACTTTTCAGCCCGCCAGAAACTGCTGTTCCATGTCTTTTCTGGCGATGAAGTAGGCAATGTTCATTGCACAGCAGGTGATGATCCATGTCACGGGATATACAAGGATCAGCGCAGCCGGTGTGTTGTAGATCGGGAAAATAAAGAATACATACAGCAGTCTGACAGCACATGTGCCGACGACCGAGATCAGCGCCGGGACCATGGATCTGTTCATGCCTCTGAGAGCTCCTGCCGTGATCTCATATGTGCCGCACAGGAAATGCACGCGAAGAGCGTAGTCAAAGCGGTACATCGCAAAGCGGATCACTTCTTCATCGGATGTAAACAGGCGGATCAAGGTATGTCTTCCGGTATACATGAAGAACAGCAGGATCAGATCCAGACCGACACCCATTGCCATGCCGATGCGCCATACCCTGCGGCACCGTTCAGCGTCACGGGCACCATAGTTCTGGGACGTAAATGTCACGACTGTCTGGGCAAAAGCGTTGAGCAGACAGTAGGAAATGAAATCAAAGTTCTGGGCTGCTGTCATGCCGGCAATGCAGTCAGCGCCGAAACTATTGACCGCCGACTGAATGACAACATTGGACAAAGAGAACACCATGCCCTGTATACCAGCCGGCAGACCGATGCGGATGATCTTTTCCAGGAATTCTCCGCGGATATAAAGCTTCTTCAGATCCAGATGAAACTCATCCTGATCCTTCATCAGGAAATATGTTACAAGACCGCCGGAGAGGCAGTTGGAAAGCACAGTCGCAAGCGCGACGCCGATCACGTGCAGATGGAAAACAACGACAAAGATCACATTCAGGATCACATTGACAACACCGGCCAGCGTCAGCGCGGCGAATGGTCTGCGGGAGTCACCTTTGGATCGTAAGATCGCAGAACCGAAGTTATACAGCATGATCGCGGGCATACCGGTAAAGTATATTCTCAGATACAGAACAGCCAACGAAATGACATCTGCCGGGGCGCCCATCAGCGTCAGGATCGGCCTTGCGATCAGGATGCCTGCGGCCAGCAGGACAACGCCTGAGACAAGCGCGACTGTGATGACAGTATGCACGGCATCAGGAATATCATCTCTTCTGCCGGCACCGAGCAGGTTCGCAACAACAACATTAGCGCCGACGGAAAGGCCGGTAAACAGAGATACCAGGAGACCGATGACAGAGGAATTCGAACCGACCGCTGCCATTGCCTGGGGATTTGTAAACTGTCCGACCACCGCGATGTCCGCCGCATTAAACAGCTGCTGCAGCATCGAACTGACAGCCAGCGGCAGCGCAAACATGAATATTTTCCCGGCCAGCGGGCCGTGGGTCATATCAACTTCATTTTTCCGTACACTCATAAACCACCTCGCAGTCATATATTATAGGCCAGCGATCAAGTAATACAATCGGAAATACTGATGAAAATCATGAGCGAAACTGATGCGTTTTACAGCAGTTTCAGCGAACATTCTTTCGTCACGCATCGCTGAAAACAGAAAAACCGGCTTCATTTTGAGAAACCGGTCATTTTGTGCCGCTTTGTTCAGTTCCAGGGATTCTTGGGGTTCGGATCGGTTGGATCCCAGCCTCTGTTCTTGCTGGAAGTATCGATCTTGATTGCTGTCGGCTTGCCGAGAGGTCCGGGATTGCTGTCTTCATAGACAACGATCGTTGTTCCGGCAGGCACTGTATCATAGATCCATTTGGCGTCTCTGACACACAGTCTGACGCATCCTGCGGAAGCGTGATTTCCAAGCTTGTTGTATTCCTCATACTGCAGGGAAGACGGATCTTCATATTTGTTGTACGGAACGGAATGGAACAGGATGTCTCTGTATCTGGAATTGCCTGCGAACCGTGTGCAGTACTGTCCGGATACGCCGTGGATCAGATGATGCCATCTGAGCTTCTGGCCGGTCACGAATGTCTGCTTCGGTGTCTTATGGGCACTGACGCCGCAGGAACAGACGAGGACCTTATAGGCTGTCGTGTACTTTCCTTCCGCGTCTTTGCAGTAGATCGTAACGGTGTTCGCTGTGCGGTTGACCTTGATATAGAACGGTGACTTTCCTTTGCCGAGAGAAGAAACTTTGACTGCCTTCTTTCCTTCCTTCATGGCATACCAGCCGATGCCTTCATCATTCCATCCGTAGGAAACAAGCGTATCATGTTCTGCTTTTGAAGGCGTGTAGTTGTGGTTGTTCGCCTTCATGTTCGGATTGTATTCACGGTAGACAGGAACGGTTTCCGCGTCATCGCTGTACCAGCCGATGCCTTCATCTGTCCAGCCGATCTTGACCAGCGCGTCGCGTTCGCCAGCTCTCATCGTATAGTGATGATCGCCGGCATTTTTGTTGTACAGTCTGTAAACCGGTGAATAGGATTTGGAAGGAGCTGTCCAGCCGATGCCTTCATAGATCCAGCCGGCAACGACCAGCGCGTCACATTCTCCCTGCTTCGCGGTATAGAAGTGTTCGCCGGAATTGGGGTTGTACAGACGGTACATATCAACTGCTTTGGCATCCATCTTCTTGACGACATGGACTGTGCATTTGGCGGAAACCATCGTATCCAGGTCTTCCGCTGTGATCACAACAGTGCCTTCTTTGTTCGCTGTGACCAGGCCTTCATCATCAGAAACCGCGATGCCCTCATCAGACGTGCTCCAGATAATGTGCGCGTCCGCGTCCGGCGGCGTGATCTTCGCTGTCAGCTGTCTTGTTTTGCCAACGAGGAGATAAATCTCTGTTTCATTCAGAGTGATCTTTTTGACTGCTTTTTTTACATTTACATGGCATGTCGATGTAAAGCCGCCGTCTGCTGTCGTTGCGGTGATCACAGCTTCACCTGTTTTGATTCCTTTGACGGTTCCGCTTTGATCAACTGCTGCGATCTCAGGATGATCGGATTCCCATGTGACGGTCTTGTTTTCCGCTGTTTCCGGAAGGATCACATACTGAATGGCATAGGTTTCACCCGGTTCGATCGTCACTTCCGAATCGATCGCAATCGAGCTGACTGCATAGGCAGGATCTTTGACGGTCATCTGAATGATGACTTCCTGTTCCAGATCGGATGTCTGGATGTGCAGGTTCGCGGTACCGTTATGCTTTGCCTCAAGATCGATATACAGAGCGTCGCCTTCCAGCGGCGTGCTGCCGGTCTCAATCACCGCAGGCTTGATCTCATGATTCACAATATCTACGACTTCGCCGTTGTCGCAGCCGAACAGAATGTTTTCTGTTTCTTCTCTCTTTTCGTAATCCATGATCACGAGCTGCACCGTCTGACCGCTTTTTGTAAACACGCTGTCTTCGACAGGATCTTTTACCTGAATATACAGACGGGACGTTTCAATATCTGTTTCCAGTCCGCGCTCAAATGTTTCCGTTTCAGCGTTTACCGCTCCAGGAGTGAAGCAGATCAGCGCCATCAGTGAAGCGATGGCAGCTCTTAGTATTTTTTTCATAGGCACACCTCCGTGTATACAACATTGTAAAGAATTCAGCGGACATTGAGAAGTCCGTTTTCGAAAAAGAGCAGACGCTGTGTCCAATGTCATTAAGTTAAGACATTGAGTAAGCTGCTATGAAAAGGTTTCAACCAGATAGGTTGGTTGAAGCCTTTTTTTGTTTAAAAAATGAAGAAAAAACTTGACATGAAAACAGAAGGATTTTTACACAATCCGAAGGAAATTGTAGGAGGAAAAATCGACTATGATTTCCAGCAATTACTATTATTCACCTTCATCAATCCGTGCCGGTCTGGACAATGCCGTAAAAGCAGTTTCAGACAACATCGCGTGCTATTGTACTGATCCCGGTATCGCTTTTACACGCAACAGAAAGATGGGCAGCACTGCTCTGCTGTATTACCTGATCCAGCTTTCAAACAGATCCATTAGTTCTGATCTCATGAATCGTTATGACAATGCAGAGGACATGCCT
>JAILCN010000064.1 GCA_024680365.1 Solobacterium sp. | reverse complement strand
GACGCTGCGCCTGTATGGCGATGCCAACGACTATGTCGGCCAGGGCCTCTCCGGCGGCAAGATCATCATCATGCCGAAGAAACAAGCCCGTTTTGCATGGGATCAGAACATTATCACCGGCAACGTCGCATTGTATGGCGCGACAGGCGGAACCGCCTATTTTGCCGGCATCGCGGGCGAGCGCTTCTGTGTCCGCAACAGCGGCGCCAGGGCGGTCTGCGAAGGATGTGGTGACCATGGTCTTGAATACATGACCGGCGGTATTGCCGTCATCCTGGGTGAAACCGGTAAGAACTTCGCGGCCGGCATGAGCGGGGGAATCGCCTATGTTCTTGATGAACACCACAGCCTCTACCGCCATATCAGTCCCGGTTCACTCGTGCTGAAAGAAGTGACGGAAAAATACGACATTCATCAGCTCAGGGAAATCCTGGAAGACTATTACAGGGAAACAGGATCCCCCAAGGCCAGGGCAATTCTTGACAATGAAGAGGAATGGCTGCCGCATTTCAAGAAAATCATCGCGGCCCCATACCAGGCCATGGTCGAAAGAATCTCTTATTACGAAGAACAGGGCATCAGCAGGGAGAACGCGGAAATGGCCGCTTTCTCGGACCTGACACGCGCTGCGGGAGGTGAATAATGGGAAAACCGGACGGATTCCTTCTTTATCAGAGACATGAAGACGGTGAGCGTGCCTGTGAGGCAAGAATTCAGGACTACGATGAGATCCGTGTCTCATCCGGTCCTGAAAACCGGCGGAAACAGGCAGCCCGTTGCATGAACTGCGGCGTACCTTACTGCCAGTCAGCCATTAAGCTGAACGGCATGGTAACCGGCTGTCCGCTTCACAACCTGATTCCTGAATGGAACGATCATATTTACCGCGGTCATGATGAGCACGCTCTTCACCGGCTGCTCAAAATGAATCCCTTTCCTGAATTCACCGGCAGGGTGTGTCCGGCGTTGTGTGAAAAAGCCTGCATCAACGGCTGTGACGGCGATCCGGTAACCATCCGCGACAATGAACGCTGGCTGGCTGAAACCGGCTTCGCGCAGAATCTGATCACACCTGCCGACATTCCGGTACGCTCTGAAAAGAAAGTGGCTGTTGTCGGCAGCGGCCCGGCAGGTCTTGCGGCGGCGTACCGCTTAAACATCCGCAGCCATCATGTGACCGTCTATGAACGGGATGAAAATCCCGGCGGGCTGTTAATGTACGGCATTCCCAATATGAAGCTCGACAAGAAAGTCATTCAGCGCAGAACTGAACTGATGGCGGCGGAAGGCGTGACATTTGTGACAAGTACCGCTGTCGGCCAGGATATTTCCATGGATCAGCTGCTGCAGCAGTATGACGCCGTCATCCTTGCCTGCGGCGCCAGACAGGCGCGCATGCCGGCGGTGGAAGGCATTGAAGAAACCGGTGGCGTGATCAAAGCGGTTGACTATCTCTCTGAAACAACACGTCATATTCCATCTCTGCCCGCAGTCAGCGCGGAAGGAAAGAATGTGGTCATCCTCGGCGGCGGCGATACAGGAAACGATTGCGTCGCGACTGCCATCCGTCAGAAATGCGCTTCGGTTACCCAGATCGAAATGATGCCCGCACCGCCGGCAGAAAGAAGGGATGACAATCCATGGCCCGAATGGCCGAAGGTTCTGAAAACCGATTACGGCCAGGAAGAGGCAATCCATGTCTTTGGTCATGATCCAAGAGTCTTTTCAAAGACTGTGACAACCCTGATCAAAGAAGAAAACAGACTGAAAGCGGTTGAGATTGCGGACATTCATTTTGAAGACGGCAGACCTGTCATCAGTGAGGAAAGAGAAACAATTCCCTGCGATCTTCTGATCATCGCCGCCGGCTTTACCGGCTGTGAACCCGGACTGCCGCTTTCGGCAGGCATAGAGCTGACAAAGCGCAATACAGTCGCTTCAGCGGAAGGCTCATATCAGACAAACGTGCCCGCTGTCTTCAGCTGCGGCGACATGCACAGAGGCGCTTCGCTTGTTGTCTGGGCAATCAGGGAAGGCCTTGAATGTGCCAGGAAAGTGGATGAATGGCTGATGGGCTATACCAACCTGATCTGATCATAGAGGTTTCAGGATGAGTATTCATGAAGAGTGCGGCGTTTTCGGCGTGTTCACAAAGCAGCCTGCCGACGTCAGCAGGACTGTCTGCACAGGCCTCTATGCTCTGCAGCACAGGGGACAGGAAGGCTGCGGGATTGTCGTCAATGATGACGGAACCTTTGTTTCTCATAAAGCACCGGGACTTGTTTCGGAGGTCTTTCATGAACAGGCGCTCTGTGCTTTCCCTTTGGGAAGTATGGCAATAGGGCATGTCCGCTACGCGACAACCGGCGGCAATGGCGCAGCCAACGTGCAGCCGCTTCTGGTCAATCACCAGAAAGGCAGAATGGCGCTGGCACATAACGGCAACTTGGCCAACGCCGCAAAACTGCGTGACCGCCTGGAACTCTCAGGCGCAATTTTCCATACCACAAGTGATACTGAAATCATTGCCTATCTCATCACCGGACAGAGGCTGAAAACCGCCAGCATTGAGGACGCGCTGAGCAAAGCGATGGATGAATTTGAAGGGGCGTACTCACTGGTGCTGATGTCGCCGGGGAAGCTGATCTGCGCCCGTGATCCGCATGGGTTCCGGCCGCTCTGTTATGGAAAGAAGGAAGACGGAACATATCTGATCGCCTCCGAAAGCTGTGCCATCAGCGCAGCCGGCGGCAGACTGGTCCGGGATGTCATGCCCGGCGAAATCCTTGTCTTCACGAAGGACGGCATGATTTCCCGTACGGAACACTGTCATCAGGAAGAGCGGAAATTCTGCATTTTTGAATACATTTACTTTGCCAGACCCGATTCTGTCATTGACGGAATGTCAGTTCATGAATCGCGTCTGAAGGCAGGGAAAAATCTCGCAGACGTGCATCCCGTGGATGCTGATCTGGTGATCGGTGTGCCTGATTCCGGACTTGACGCAGCCATCGGCTACAGCCGGGCATCAGGGATTCCCTTTGAAAACTGCATGATCAAAAACAAATACATCGGTCGCACTTTCATCGTCCCCGATCATCGTGGGGATCAGGTGAGGATCAAGCTTTCGGTGACTGAGTCTTCCGTGAAAAACAAACGGGTCGTGCTGATTGACGATTCCATCGTCCGCGGTACCACCTGCCAGAGGATTGTGAGGCTTCTGAAGGAAGCCGGTGCCAGGGAAGTTCATATGCGTGTCTGTGCGCCGCCGTTTCTTCACCCGTGTTTCTACGGCACCGATATTGATTCCAGTGATCATCTGATCGCCGCTCATCATACCGTTGAAGAAACCGCGCGTCTGATCGGGGCGGACTCACTTGGCTATCTGCCGACCGAAAGGCTGAAGGATCTGAGCCTTCATTCATACTGCAGCGCCTGCTTTGACGGAAACTATCCGACCAGGATTCCCGATGATACCCGCAAAGACCGCTTTGAAAGAAAGCTGTCTGAAATCTGAAAAAAAACAATAAGCTTCAAAAAAGGTGAGTTACCAAAATCTTTAGGGGTATTACCAAACTGATGGGGGTCAACTTCAGGGGTCTGGGACCACAATGACATAAGAACACCTTTGACAATGTTCATGGTTATGGACAGGGTCAAAGGTGTTTTACGTGTGCCGGGCATGGCACATATCTCGGAGGTTGAAAGGTACCTCCAGCCAAGGGCGGTAACCCCTAAGGCTTAGCCAAGTTCAAGGGTGTCCATCGTGAGGTGGAATCTGAAGGAAGAATGAGGCAAACTGCCGACCCGAGGGTCACGAACCTCAATTGAGGCAGGTCATATGGACAAGCGTGCACAACAACGTAAAGTCCGAATAGTTACTGAATATGACATGTAAATGAGGCGGGCAGATGGCAGGAAAGAGATGTGTCTTACCCCGGGAGGTCTCATCAACGCAGGAAACGAGGTGAAGAACGTCACGCAGTGGAAAGCGCAGTAACAACGAATGATGAGAAGTCAGCAGAAGCCATAGTAGGAGAAAGTTCCGAAGGGCTGAACGAAATTCAGTTTATGAGTTTCACAAATTGTACGAAGGTTTCTCAGAACAGTCTGCGAGGTTGCCTGAAGGACATTAAGACTGGAAACCTGACAAGCGAAGGAAAGGAGTAAACAGACATGACAACGAAGCTCATGGAGGAGATCCTAAGTAAGGAGAACCTTGAGACAGCGAGAAAAGCACTGGAATGCATGAATGACGGATACGACTGGCTGGTCGATATGGACCTGTCCAAGTTCTTTGACAACGTCAATCAGGACATTCTCATGATTCTCGTACACAAGGTAATCAAAGACCCGGATACAGAGTCGCTTATACGGAAATTCCTGCAGAGCGGAGTACTGGTAGAAGGAACATTTGAAGAAACAAGAATCGGAACGCCACAGGGCGGAAATCTCAGTCCGCTGTTAGCCAATATCTATCTGAATGAATTCGATAAAGAACTGGAAAGCAGAGGATTACGTTTTACGAGATACGCAGATGACTGTGTCATCTATGTGAGGAGTGAAGCGGCAGCCAAGAGAGTGATGAAATCAGTCACAAGGTGGCTGGAGGAGAAACTGCGGGTGCAGGTAAATGTCACAAAGACAAAAGTGTGCAGACCGAACGATACGAAGTATCTTGGATTCAGTTTCTACAAAAGGAATGACAAGTGGAGACCAAAACCGCATCTGAAGTCCGTGCAGAAGTTCAAAGAGAAACTGCACGGATACAGTAAACGGAGCTGGTCGGTA
>JAILCN010000054.1 GCA_024680365.1 Solobacterium sp. | reverse complement strand
AGCACATTGATGAATACGGTCACGACCATCGATATGCCGACCGGAGGCAAGGTTCTGATCGGCGGAAAAGATGTAACGCATATGAGAGAAAGTGAGATCGGTCAGTTCCGCTGCAGAAATCTCGGCTTCGTGTATCAGAATTACCATCTGCTGGAAACACATACGATCTTTGAGAACATCGCGATGCCGATGACGCTCAGCGGGGAAAAAGAGAAGACCATTGAGCGGAAAGTGATCCAGCTGGCCAGGAAGCTTGGCATTGAACGGGAACTGGACAAATATCCATCGGTATGCTCAGGCGGTCAGAAACAGCGGGCAGCGATTGCTCGAGCTCTGATCAACAGTCCGATATTGATCGCGGCAGATGAACCGACCGGCAATCTGGATTCCGCTTCCGCCCAGCAGGTCATGGAACTGTTTTACAGGCTGAACCGCCAGGAAGGAACGACCGTACTGATGGTCACACATGATCCGTATACGGCATGTTATACTTCGCGGGTGATATTTCTTCGCGACGGACGCATTGTGAAGGAAGTCAGAAGAGGTGAGAAAAAGATCGGTGAATACTACCGTGAGATCCTGGCGGTATCCGCTTCCGGCAGGATGAGAGGTCCGCAGCTATGAAATACATTCTCCGTGACGCTCTGCGCTCTCTGCTCTCTTCACGCAGGCATGCACTGTATTACGGCATGACGTTTTTCCTGACAACAGTGCTTCTGTTTCTGTATTTCAATGTGGCGGAAAGCGCCCGGGAAGGATCGCTGGAGATCTTTGCGGATGCCTCCGGAAGAAATACATCATTGCTGATGTATCTGGAAAACGGAAATGTCGGCGTGATCGTCATGGTCCTGATCGTACTGATCTGCGCGGCTGATATCATGTTCGCAAACGCCTGGTTTGTCCGCCGCAAAACAGAAGAGATCGCAGTGCGCATGATCTGCGGATCATCTTATTCGCAGCTCGTGCTGTTTCTTCTCTTTCAGACATTTCTGATCGTCCTCTGTTCTGTCCCGGCGGGCATCGCGTGCAGTCTGCTTCTGATGCCGGCTGCCGGATCTGTTCTGAAAATGGCAGGTGCAGAATTCACCGTCTCCGTTCATCCGTCCGCGTCTGTTGAATTCATCACGCTGCTGCTTTTTCTGCTCGGCTGGATGGTCCTTCTGAATATCGGCACGGTCTGGCAGAGCAATGCGGCTGAAATGCTGGAAGAAACAGGGCGGAATAAGGCCGCAAAACGATCGGTCTTTACATCCCTTCTGACACAGTGGCTTCCGCTGATCCGCTGGGGTTCGCTGTTTTTCTTCATCCTGCCGGTATATATGTTCTATGCCGGCAGCGACGGGATCGTCTTTTATACCCTCCTTGGCTGTATGTGCTTTCCGCTGCTGATCAGGACATCTGCTGTACCGCTGATCACATATCTGAACCGGAAGAAGAACACAGGCGATGCTGTCAGGGCAGCGTCATACGGATTTCTGCGCCGGGATCTCAGTTCTGCTCAGAGCGCGGTCGTACTGTTTCTGGCCGATCTTTCTATTCTGCTGTATTTTATGACTCACCGCGGCGCAAATCCGGCTGAAGTATTTCTGCTGGACATGACGTTCGTGCTGACTGCAGTTCTGCAGGCAATGACACTGATGTTCCGGCTTGAAACAGAGCTTGCCGGCCGGGCGGAAGAATACAGGATCCTGGCTGAGACTGGTTTTAAAAAACAGGTGAGAAAAAAGGTATGCTCGAAAGAACTCGGCATGTATTTTGTGATCACCGGAATGATCCTGCTTCTGTATCCCGGCAGTCTTCTGGTGTCACTTGCGGTGAACAGCGAACTGACAGGACACAGTGCTGCACTGCTGGGAATACTGCTGTCTGGAATACTTGCGGTGACATATGGTATTGTCCGCAGGCATTATCTGAATCTGATATGATGGAAAGGATCTTATGATGAACATCAGACTGCTGATCATTGAGGACGATGATTCCCTCAGAGAAATTATGAATGACTATTTTCTGTTCCGGGGCTGTGCCGTGCAGAGTGCTGAGAATGCGGAGCAGGCAATGGAAATACTGCAGCGGACATCTTTTGACGCGGTGTTTCTTGATATCAATCTGCCGGACGGAAGCGGCTTTGATCTGTGCCGGAAGATCCGCAGGATCAGCGATGTTCCGGTCCTGTTCCTGACTGCACGGACGGCGGAAGCAGATAAACTGAACGGCTACGCAGCCGGCGGTGACGACTATATTACCAAACCGTTTTCTCTGCCTGTCCTGTATGCAAAAACAGAGACGATGATACGAAGACGCGCCGGCATCAGCGAACAGAAGAAATATGGCCCGGTAACAGTCGATCCCGGCAAAAAGACAGTGATGCTTGCAGGTGAACAGCTGCAGCTGGCGCCGAAAGAATATGAGATCCTTGTGTTTCTTGCGGAAAACGCCGGTCATGTATACAGCAGAGAACAGCTGCTGATCCGCTTCTGGGGATATGCGTTTGAAGGCAGCGACAGAGTGGTGGATGATCATATCCGCAAACTGCGCAAAGCGCTGAAAGAGTACAGAGATCTGATCCATACTGTTCATAAGACCGGATACTGTTTCAAATGCAGCGAGGAAGACTAATGCCGGATAAAACTGTGTACGCATTGTCACGGCTGAAACAGTACGTGAAAGATCACCCGGGAAAGACCGCTCTGCATGCAGCGGCTCTTTTCGCTGTTCTGTTTCTGGTCGTTTTTTCCTGCGTCAGTCTGGATCTGGATAAATGGTATGCCTCAGCTGCGGAGAATATCTGCGGGATGATCCGGGAAACGTCAGCAGAAACAGTGCCGGAAGAGGTGATGGAAAGAATGCTGACGGATGAACAGAGCATATTTTCCCCGGGAAGATACTGCACGTTTATCTGCCGCACAGAGAACGGGGAATTCCCGCTGAAAGACAGGATCCAGTATGATCTGACAAGTCTGGATGCGGATGCCCTGATGAAGGAAGAAGATCTGATCAGGCTCGCGCAGACTGTCTGTGATAAAAAATACAGATCCGGTCTGCTCAGGATCTACGTCGGAAAGGACAGTGATGATCAGCCCTCACGCATCTGTGCCGTTTACAGCAGTTACTTTTCCTCAGAACACTCACAGACAGTCAATCCATATACGAAAGAACCTGAGCAGTACGGTTTTCTGCATGATTACGAAGAAGTATTTGCGGCAGCGCTGAATGATCACGTGATCGAATCATACAGTGAAGGATCCATGAAGTTTCCGTATCTTTCTTCGCCGGAAATCTGGCAGACATGGAAAGAACTGAACGAGCATCCTAAGACGGTCAGAGCCGGCTGGAAAAAAGATGAGATCTATACAGTCGATGATGTTTCCGTTGAAATACATGCGGCAGCTTCACCTTTAAAGGAAACTGCCTGGATCATACTGCGTATGCTGATTCTGGCATCGGCAGCTGTACTGATTGCCCGGTATGCGCTATGGGCATACAGATATACGAAATCAGAACACGCAAAAATAAGAGAGACACGCCGTGATTCCATCAACGCGATCGCCCACGAAATGCGTACGCCTTTAGCCTCTATCATCGGCAGTGCGGAAATGCTGAAAATGGGTGTGATGGAAGAAAAGAAAGAACTGTATATCGACCGGATCATTGAAAAGGGCAATGAGATGGATCAGCTGATCAATGACATGATCTCGCTTGCTAAACTGGATGATGCAGAAATTGCGATGGTCCGGGAAGAAATCAATATCAATGAACTCATTGACGATATGAAAGGCAATTATCAGGAAGCAGAATTTCTGATCGAAGAAAAAGGAACGATGCGCATCATCGCGGACATTGCCTATATCCGCAGAATGCTGAAGTGTCTGCTGGATAATGCGGTGCGCTGCCGGACAGCAGGAACACCGGTCACGGTGCAGATCACGGAAAGCGAACTGAAGATCCACAATGTCTGTGAAAAGCTCTCACCCGCGGAACTGAAAGATATATTCCGCTTCCGGCAGAGAGCTGACGGACATTACAGTTTCGGATTGTACTTCTCCCGCAAGGCAGCGGAAAAAAACGGCCTGAAGCTGTATCTTTACAACGACAAAGACGGTGTGACAGTCTCACTTCTGCGTGTCTGACAGATCAGAAAAAGTACCGGGCAGACAAAAAAAGGACATAACTGACTTTTACAATAAGGATGGGAAGGACGGGAATGCCATGCTTGAACTGTCAGAGATCTATGCCGTGAAAAACGGAAAAACAATACTGAAAGACGCTGCCTTTTGTGCTTCAGAAGGCAGCTTTACTGTGATTCTGGGAAAAGGAAGCGGAAAGCATGCTGCCGCGGAAGCACTGCTGCTGAAACAGCAGGCGAAGTATATCGCTGACGGCATGGAGATCAGCACATTGCCAGAAGAAGAACAGGCACGCTTTCTCTTTGAACATGTTTCCGCCGTGATGCCGGATCCGGTATTTGATGAAGAGCGGACTGTCTATGAAAATATGCAGCTGCTGCAGGATCTGTACGGGTGTGGAAACAACGGGTATCAGACAGCGGAAGATCTGGGACTTTCAGACTGTTTTGACCAGTATCCTTCGCAGCTGAGCAGAGAACAGAAACACCTTGCGGCACTTGTAAACGCACTGATCAAAGAACCGGATATTCTTGTGTATTATGACAGAAAGCTCACGGCAGAAAGCAGACGCATGGTGTATGTTCTCTTGAAGCAGTACAGCATGAATCACACTGTCATTGTGCTGACTGCCGGCACACTTTTTTCAGAAGATGCAGGCAGAGTGTATGAGATCAGCGAAGGATTGATGCGGGTGAAAAAAGACTGCGGATCAGACAGGATCATACTGAAGGAAAAAACAGAAAAGAAAAAGATCAATGTGAATCTGTTTCAGGAAAGAAGAAAGATTTCTGTTCTGCCGGTTATCATCCTTTCTCTTGCGGCTGTCCTGTCTGCCGTGTCTGTATGCATCACGCATCTGCCCGCCAAAAACATGGAACACCGGACGGAGTCATTTCAAAGCCTTCATTACCTGAATGATGATCAGCTGATCGTATACAGATCGGTCTATGATACACTCAGCTATACTTCTCACGGCAGTGAACTGCCGCTGAGTGCGGAAGAGCGCAGTCTGATCGAACATACAGAAGGGATCCGGAAGATATCAGTCCGTGTCGATGTGTCTCAGTGGAATGATTCAGAGAAATATATTTCAATCAGCTGTGCTGGTCAGCCATCCGGCGATAAACAGATCATTGAACAGGGACCAATCCTTCAGTCAGTCTATGCGGATGACGATGTTTATACAGATCATGTGATCCGGTCATACGGGGAAGAAGGAGTCTTTATCACCGCCGATCTTGCCAGAAAACTGTCACCAGGGACCGGCAGTGCAGAATGGAAAGATCCGGTACTGCATTTTACCCTTCTGGTTCCGATGTATGATGTCCGCGGAATGGTCACATATTATGATCAGGACAGTGAATATGAAGGAAACTGGGTGTACTGCAGAAAAACAGCAGTGCAGCTTCCGATTCGCGGCATTCTTCAGACCACCCAGTACAGGGAAGACGAATATGCTGTCCTTGTACCGCTCTCTGTTCTGGAAGAAGAGATCCGTCAGGGCGGAGCGCTGGAAATGACGGAAGGGTATCTCGATAAGGAAACGAACGAGGCCGTGCCAGGCAGACCGCAGGATGAGAGCGCAGAGATTTATCAGATGGTGAAGTGGCAGCCTGACGCATATAAGATCACCTGCGGGAAGAAAGATCTTCCCTATATTGTCAGCGATCTGTCCCGGAACGGACTTGCCTGTCTCAGTGATCAGTATGATGTTTCACAGATCCTTCTGCCCTCCCGCGCCGCTGTGAAATACCTTCGCATCACATCCTGCTGTGTGCTGGCTGCTGTACTGCTGTATGAGATGATCCTGATTCTCAAAAGCATGAGAAAAGCAGGCAGATACCATCGCTTTCTGAAAGAACTTGGCCTGAACAGAAAAGAACGAAAAGCGATCCTGCATGCGCCGCTGTACAGGAATACAGCTGTGTCTGCAGGATGCTCTGTGATCCTGTTTTTTGCGGGAATCAAAGTCCTGTCTCTGATGCACATTGCCAATGTACATGTTTCAGGCGCAGGACTGCTGATCCTTACGGGTCTGCCGGCATGCGTCTTTCTGATCTTCCCGGCCTGTCTGCTTCTTCTCCTTTGGTCAGAATGATTCAATTGACGCTGATGTCGCCTGATTTGGTGTTGACGTACAGGACGCCGTTGCCTTCGCCGACGGTGAAGATTGTGCGGCTTTGCATATCAATGTGCACGTCGTCATCAAGATCGATGTCCACATCACCGGAAATGGTTGCCAGGGTGGCATTGTAATCAGGCACATCCAGTTCGACGTCAATATCGCCGGACAGGGAATTCAGACGAACCAGTCCGATCTGGATGGCGGAACGGAATTCGATGTCTCCGGATGTCGTGTCCGCAGCCGCGGATTCAACGTCACCGCTGATCTCAACATCGCCGGAAACAGACTTTGCCTGTACTTTCTTTCCGCCGTGGTTGATGATCTCCACATCACCGCTGGCAGAACGGGCGTTTACGTATCCTTCGCATGCCTTGAAGCGGATATCGCCGCTTGCGGTATCGCAGTATGCGCTGATCAGATTGCATTCCACTGCCCGGATATCACCTGAGGCGGAGGAAGCAGAGAAGTCACCTGACTTGATCCGGTCGAGCTCGATGTCGCCCGAGCTGTTTTTTACATTTGTATTCTCAAAGACGCAGTCTTCCATGTAGAAGTCGCCGCCGCGCATGTCGCAGTGGAATACATTGACGTATGGCGGGATCTTCAGATTGAGCTGGGCACTTCCGTCCTGGATCTCAAAGACTGCAATTCCTTCGTCTGTGCCGGTCCGCAGCACTGCCTGACGGCGGGAGAACAGAGAATTTCTCTGCCGGAATACATATTCCAGTGCGTTTCCGGGTTCGACGGCAATATCATGATTCGGACCGGAGGATCTGATCAGAACAGTATGAACGGGGCCGGGAATGGTTCCGGTCTTGTCTTCCGCTGTCGGTGTTTCGCGGGGGAAACGGGTGCGGCGTTCTGCCTCAGCAGCTTCCCGCACACCGGTCGATACAAGATCGGCAACCGAACGGATCAGAGTGGAAACACTCTTTTTTAAATCATCAACGGAATCAGAAGTACTTCTTTCAAATCCGCTCATCATGCGGATGTTTTCCACAACTTCATCTACTGTGCCGAGGGAATCAATGATCTCGTCTTCCGTATGTCCGGATTCCAGACCTTCCTGGAAATGTCCTTCGAACGCGTCCAGGATATCCCGGCGGAAGTCTTCGTCATACATTCTCAGCTTTTCATTCAGAGCTTCTAAATATTCCTGTTTTGTCATATCAGTTTACCTGCCTTTTCTACGAAAGAGAGCCATTCCTCTTTCTGTCTGTTTCTGTATTCCTTTCCTTTGTCTGTCAGACTGTAATACTTTCTGGCCGGACCTGATGAGGATTCCACCAGGTATGTGTCTACATAACCGCTGTCCTTCAGCCGCTTCAGGATCAGGTACAGAGTGCCGGCTGTCACTGACAGTTCTTTTGAGATTGTTTCTGTCAGTTCATAGCCGTATCTGTCTTTCTCCGTCAGCTGGCTCAGGACACACAGCTCCAGCACACCTTTCTTGAACTGGGCATCCATTTCTGTTACCTCCATTCATAATGTATCACAAGCTATTATGCATTGCAATATAGTATTCAAAAAATAATAGCAGGACAAAGAAAAACCTTCCGGAGAAGGTTTACTCTTTGTCAAGCTTCAGTACTTTATACAGGATCAGGCAGATCGTATACACCAGCATGAAGGCGAAGGTCACGTCTGTCAGATAGTGGGCGCCCATGACAATGCGGCTGATCGCGATCACTGCCACGATGGCAACGCCGATGCCGGAAAGAACATCGTCCACATCACTGAATGCCGGGATCACATAGCTGAGCGCAGCTGTTGCGATCAGTGTGGAAGAGAAGCCGGTATGACCGCTCGGGAAGGATTTGAATGCTTCATGATCCAGGACCGCGGCGAACGCGTCTTTCTGCGACTTGCCGATCTTATACCAGGGCTGGAATTTCAGACCTTCTGTCGATCTGACATAGCTGTAGCGGGGACGTCCCCAGGGGATCTTCATGCCGGTAATGAGCACTGCTGTGACCGCAACTGCGAATAACATGAAGAGTGCAGTTCTGCGGACCAGTCCGGGATTGGACTTGTCACAGAATTTATACGCCGCAAAGGCTGCCAGCGCGGCGAGTACGATCTCACCGAGCATGCACAGGATCAGGGTGGAGCCGCCGTACATCTCTTTGACATCCAGCAGGGCAAGACAGCCGCCGAGGATGCCGCAGGCCGCAAGAACGAGCGTCACTCTGCGTTCGAAGACCTGTTCTTTGCCAGGCAGAACGCTGATCAGAAGACCGGCGCTGACCCAGCCGTTCAGCATCATCGGCCATTCACCGACTGCTGCCAGGAAAGTACAGATCTTATTGTTTTCAATAAATATAAATTTTGAGATCGTCTGATCCAGAACTGTTCCTGCTGCCATCAGCACCAGGCACACAGCATAGATCAGAATGATATTGCTGCGTTTGAATATTGCCATAGGAAAATGCCTCCTTAACAAGAGTAGCACAGACTTGCTCTGAGAGAAACAAAAGACGAGATTTTCTGAAGCGAAAATCACATCGATTAATGATTGCGGAAGTCTCCTGTTCGGCGGTATCATGGAACTGTATTTTTTCAAAAAGGGGGCTTTTATGCTTGAAAAACTTTTTAAATTAAAAGAGAACGGAACGTCAGTCCGTACGGAACTGATCGCCGGCCTCACAACGTTCATGACCATGGTATATATCCTGGCTCTGAACCCCGCGATCCTGAGTGCGGCACCGGGTCTGGAAAATGCCGGCGGTTCGATCCTGTTCGCGACAGCAGTCGCGTCCGCGATCGCCTGCTTCTGCATGGCTGGTTTCTCCAACAAGCCGTTCGCTCTGTCCGCAGGTCTTGGCCTGAACGCGTACTTCGCATACACGGTATGCGGCGCAATGGGCTACAGCTGGAAGGTTGCCCTGACAGCCGTCTTTGTGGAAGGTCTGATCTTCATTGTCATGTCTCTGACAAATGTCCGTGAAGCGATCTTCAACGCGATCCCGAAATCTCTGAAGACAGCGGTATCTGTCGGTATCGGCTTCTTCATCACATTCATCGGTCTGCAGAACGCGCACGTCATCGTTGACGGTTCCACGCTGGTCGGCCTGTTCTCTCTGAAGAACGCCCTGGCAAACGGCACATTCTTCACCGAAGGCATCACTGTCATTCTGGCTCTGATCGGTGTTCTGATCACAGCCTGGCTGCTGATCAAAGGCGTCAAGGGCTACATGCTGTTTGGCATCCTGATCACCTGGGCGCTGGGCATGATCTGCGAACTGACACACCTCTATATTCCTGATCCGGCATCCGGTTTCTATTCCGTGATCCCATCCTCGATCTTCTCGTTCCCGGATCTGTCCGTGAACATGATCTTCCAGTTTGACTTCGGCTTCATCGGGAGCCATTTCCTGGACTTCGTCGTCATTCTGTTCGCGTTCCTGTTCGTCGACGTATTCGATACGCTGGGAACACTGATCGGCTGCGCGTCCAAGGCAGACATGCTGGATGAAGACGGCCAGCTGCCCGGCATCAAGGGCGCTCTGCTGGCAGACGCTGTCGGAACAACCGTCGGTGCCGTTCTCGGCACATCCACAGTCACAACATTCGTCGAGTCCTCTTCCGGTATTACCGAAGGCGGCAGAACCGGTCTGACAGCTGTCGTGACAGGCGCTCTGTTCCTCGTCTCTCTGGTACTTGCTCCGCTGTTCCTGACGATCCCGTCATTCGCAACAGCACCGGCGCTGATCGTCGTCGGCTTCCTGATGATGCAGCAGGTCGCAAACATCAACTGGACAGACCTGGAAGAAGCGATCCCGTGCTTCGCGGCGATCACAATGATGGGCTTCGCGTATTCCATCTCTGACGGCATTTCCTTCGGCGTCATCACCTATGTTCTGCTTCACCTTCTGACAGGAAGACAGAAAGACATGTCGCCGCTGATGTATGTGCTGGCAGTGCTGTTCATTCTGAAATACATCGTGATTTAAGAAAGCGGGACTGCATGCGTGCAGTCCTTTTTTGAAAGATTGGAGGCTGTATGGAAAAACCGACATTCAGAGACAAATTTCAATACTGGTTTGACAATCGGATGTCAGACGGCAGCGTGAGTCTGATCCGTCTGCTTATCCTGTTTACAGCAGCGGCTGTCCTTCTGCTGACCGGACTGATCATCGGTCTTGGCCTGAGCGGGGAAAAAGATGTGTTCGGCGTTTTCTGGGACAGCCTTTCAACCATCATCAATGCCTGGATGCCGTCTTCGGAAGACGGGTCGCTCGGCTACGTGCTTCTGATGTCCATTGCGGCGATCGCTGGTCTGCTGGTTACCAGCGTTCTGATCGGTATCGTAACGAGCGCAATGGAAGAAAAGATCACAGGACTCAGAAAAGGCAATTCACCCGTACTGGAAAAGGATCATATCATCGTTCTGGGTTTCTATCCCGGCGAGTATACTCTGATCCGTCAGCTGATCCTGGCAGCGGATGATGAACCGTGTGTGATCGTGATCGGCGCGGAAATGGAACGGGACGAGATGGAACAGCACATTGAAGACAACATCGATGTGCCTGCCAATGTCAGGATCATCTGCCGCACGGTGGATATGTTTGATCCGGCGTCGATCGAACGTCTGTCCACAGACACCTGCCGGACGATCATCATCAGCCCGACCGATGACAACACAACGATCAAGGCACTGCTCGCAGTGTCGCCGCTGTTCAAAGACCGGAAGATCAGAGTCAACGCGATCACTTCCAGGGACGAAAACAGATTCCCGCCGAACATGGCGAAGAAGCTGAATGTCATGACCCTGCAGACAAACGATACCATGGCCAAGATCATCGCCCATTCCTGTACCCAGACCGGACTGTCAGAAGTGTTCCGGGAGATCTTCAACTTTGAAGGCTCCGAGCTGTATCTGATCCGGCTTGCCGATCAGGAAGGGCTGACCTTCATGGAGCTGATGAGCAGGGTCGATCACGCGGTGCCGGCCGGCATCTACAGAGACCATGAGATGATCATGAACCCGGATACGGAAATGCGGGTAAAAGAAAACGACAGGATCCTGGTCTTCTCGGAAAAGCAGGATTCCGCCGTGCTGTGTCCTGAAGCCGGCATCATCGTGGATCCGGATACTTCCCGGGAAATCATCAGGCCGGAAAGAGACACGAAGACGCTGATCTTCGGACACAACCGGACGCTGCGGACTGTTCTCAGGGAACTGCCGGAAAATGTACAGAAGGTGACGCTGGTCAACTACGACGGCAGCGATAACGCAAAACTGGCAAAGATCTGCGCGGACAAGGAAATAGATTTTGTACTGGCGGAAGGAAACGTCCGTGAGGAACTGGGACTGCTGGAGCTCTGCCGGAATGCCGAACATATCATTTTGCTCAGCAGTCATGACAAAGATGAGGAAGAAGCGGATATGGAAACGATCTTCCTGCTTCTGAATCTGCGCGAGCTGAGAGAGAAGTATCATCTGCGCTTCAATATCACAGCTGAGATGCGGCGTGAGAAGAATCAGAGCCTGATCGCCACGGACGATCATACTGACTTCATCGTTGCTTCCAACATGTCGTCGCTCTTCCTTGCCCAGCTGGCGGAAAGCCCGCGGCTGCTCACTGCCTTCCGTGAACTGCTCTCCAACGAAGGAAACGAGCTGTTCATGAAAACTGCCGGGAATCTTGGCTGCACGGGAGAAAAAACAGTCTGTGAGATCCGTCAGATCCTGTATTACCGGGGATATATCTTCCTGGGCTACATGAACGCTGACAACAGCTATACATTCAATCCGCCGTTAACGGAAACACTGAATATCAGAAAATCAGACCGTCTGATCGTTCTTGGCAGAAACTGAGAATGGTCAGAAACAGAGAGGAAGTGAGGAATATGCGCCGGTGCGCTGCTGAAGCTCCATACAGAGTCTGAGGCACTGTATGGAGGGTGAATTGTCAGCCTCAGACTTTGCTTACAAAAAGACAGGCAAAGGAAAATGAAAACAGAAAACACAAACAACAAAGATTTAAAACAGTTCCTGATCCTGTGGAGTACCCAGGGTCTCTCACAGCTGGGCAGTTCCATGACAGCGTTCGCGCTGACGCTCTGGCTGTATGAAACAACCGGATCAGCTTTGAAGACAGCCGCGCTGTCCATCTGTTCCTATGCGCCGTATGTGATCATGAGCATCTTCGCAGGTGCTTTGTCAGACCGCTTTGACAAGAAGAAAACGATGCTGGTGTGTGATCTGCTGGCAGCACTTTGTACCATCACGATCATGGTGATGTATGTGAGCGGACGTCTTGCGCCATGGCATCTGTATGCCGTCAACGCTTTTTCCGGACTGATGAACACGGTTCAGCAGCCAGCGTCCGAAGTGGCCGTGACGCTGCTGATGCCGAAAGAACAGTATCAGCGGGCCAGCGGCTTTCAGTCGCTCTCACGTTCGCTGATCTCGATCCTGCATCCGCTGCTGGCAACTGCGCTGTACAGCCTGGGCGGACTGAAGATCGTGATCGTGTTTGATCTGGGCAGCTTCGCCGCCGCGTTTCTGGCACTGCTGTTTCTGATCCGTCTTCCTCAGGCTTCCGGAAAGCATCAGGAACGCATTCTGGTGCTGGCAAAAGAAGGCCTGGCATATTTGAAAGATACTCCTATGATCCTGACCATGATCCTATTCATGTCAGGCATCAACCTGGTTTCATCTGCCTTCAATGCTGCACTGCCGGGATATGTCATTCCCAATCCCCGGGGCGGTACTGCCATGCTTGGCGTTGTGACTTCCTTCGCCGGCATCGCAATGGTCCTGGGCAGTCTTCTGGTCCAGGTGCTTCCCAGGCCGAAGAACCGCATGAAGGCAGTATACGTGTGCATGCTGATATCCATGGCAACGGAAAACTTTCTGCTGGCATTCTGCCGGCAGCCTTGGCTGTGGTGTCTGAGTCAGGTGATCGGCTGGATCCTGGTTCCTGTCATGAGCGCGAACTATGATGTGATCTTTCGCAGCACCGTGCCGGTCGAACTGCAGGGACGCGTCTATGCATGCCGCAATACGCTGCAGTTCTTCACCATTCCGATCGGGATGTTTCTGGGCGGATCCATGGTGGACAGTCTGTTTGAACCGCTGATGGAACGATATGGATCCATCCCGCTTCTCACCTTCCTGTTTGGAACAGGGAAAGGGTCGGGAGCGGCGGTCACCATGCTGGTTCTGGGCCTGGCAGGAACGATCCACTGTCTCGTCTGGGGACACAAAATGAATCAGTTTACATTTCACGATCAGTGAAACATCTTCAGAGCACTCAGGCGCTCATTTTGAACAGTACATGCATATGGCAAGCGCTTACATCCTTTTTATTAAGGAAAAAGTTGAAAAAACTCATTGTTTTTTAGTTTTAACACGATATAATCATGGCATCACGAAAGGAGAAATCGTGCTTCAGAACAACGTGAAACACACACTGCTGAAAGCGATCTTTTATACAGATGGTTTTTATGCGGGCATTTCTCCGGTACGTGGAATGGACAGAAACTAAGAGCGGAGTCTGAAGACAGATTCCGTTTTTCTGTATACTGTCCGAAGAAAGTGTAAGAACACGGGAGGAAAAACACATGAAGAAAATTCTTACAACTGCTTTATCCGTCCTGACAGCTCTTTCCCTGATCGGATGCTCTTCTTCCAAGCCGGCTGACGGCGGAAACCAGGGCTCTTCCGCAGGTGAAGGCGAAACTGCCAAGACAGGCAAGATCGGCGTCATTCTCGTTGGTGACGAGAACGAAGGCTACACAGCAGCTCATATGACTGGCATCAGTGAAGCTGCCAAGAAGCTCGGAATCGCTGACGACCAGATCATCTGGAAGTACAACATCGGTGAAACACAGGACTGCAAAGAAGCAGCTGTTGACCTGGCTGACCAGGGATGCACACTGATCGTTTCCAACTCTTACGGACACCAGTCCTACATGCAGGAAGCTGCAGCTGAGCACGAGAATGTCACATTCATCTCCATGACAGGCGATACAGCTCACAACAGCGGTCTGAAGAACTTCAAGAACGCATTCAACCAGACATACCAGTCCCGTTATGTTTCCGGTGTTGTTGCAGGCATGAAGCTGAAGGAACTCGTTGACAACGGCACAGTCTCCAAGACAGCTACACCTGATGCTTACATCGGCGACGATATCAAGGTCGGCTATGTCGGCGCATTCCCGTATGCAGAAGTCGTTTCCGGCTACACAGCATTCTTCCTCGGTGTCCAGTCCATCGTACCGAACGTACACATGCTCGTTGAATACACAAACAGCTGGGCTGACCTGACAAAAGAAGGCGAAACAGCGAACTCTCTGATCTCCAAGGGATGTGTCATCATTTCCCAGCACGCTGATACAACAGGTGCACCGAGTGCGATCGAAGCAGCCAACAAGTCCGGCAAGCCGGTTTACTCCGTAGGCTACAACGTTTCCATGCTCGAAGTTGCTCCGACAGCAGCTCTGACATCCGCTTCCAACGACTGGTCCGTTTACTACAACTATGCATTCAAAGAGTGGCTTGACGGCAAGGCAATGGACATCGTCACTGACTGGTCCGAAGGCTATGAGACAGGCGCTGTCTGCATCACAGACCTCGGCAAGTCCTGCGCAGCAGGTACAGCTGAAAAGGTTGCTGAAGTTGAAAAGGCAATCAAAGACGGTACTCTGAATGTCTTCGACTGCTCCAAGTTCACAATGGGCGGCAAGGCAGTTTCTGACGACACAACACTCGACCTCAGCTTCGATCCGTCCGCTCCGGAAGTGATCAAGCCGGTCAAGAATGGTGTCTTCTACGAGTCTGACACAAAGAACGGCATGCGTTCTGCTCCGTACTTCTCCATCCGCATTGACGGCATTGAAGAAGCAGGCGCGTAATCAGAATCGAATTACATCAATATGATCACAAGGGAAACCGTATTTTATGCGGCTTCCCTTGTATCGTTACAGGAAGGAGGGTGCATACGTTATGGAAGACAGATCCGCAGTGCGTATGGACAAAGTAACAAAGCGCTTCGGCAGCGTTGTCGCCAATGACAAAGTCAGCATGAACATCAACTATGGAGAGATCCTCTGCATTCTTGGTGAAAACGGCTCAGGAAAAACAACGCTGATGAATATGCTGGCGGGTATTTACTACCCCGATGAAGGATACTTCTATGTCAACGGCAGAGAAGTGACGATCAAGAGTCCGCATGACGCGCTGGAACTCGGCATCGGCATGGTGCATCAGCACTTCAAGCTGATCGATGTGTTCACAGCAGCAGAAAACATTATTCTTGGTCTGAAAGGCGAAAGCAGAACATATGATCTGAAAGCTGTCAATCAGCGGGTGCGTGAGATCACCGCGCAGTATGGTTTTGATCTGGATCCTGAACAGAAAGTCTATGAGATGAGCGTAGCTCAGAAACAGACGCTGGAGATCATCAAGATCCTTTACCGCGGCGCGAACATCCTGATCCTGGACGAACCGACGGCAGTCCTGACTCCGCAGGAGACAGAAAAGCTGTTCAATGTCCTGAGGGCAATGCGCACAGACGGCAAGGCGATCGTTCTGATCACCCACAAGCTGAACGAAGTGCTGGAGATCTCCGACCGTGTTACGATCCTGAGAAAAGGACAGTATATCAGTACGATCCCTACACCGGTTGCCAACGAACAGATCCTGACGGAAGCGATGGTCGGTGAAAAAGTAACGCTGGATATCGACAGACCGATGCCGGTGAATCCCGTCAAGCGTCTGGAAGTCCATCACCTCAGTGTGGAAGGAACTGACAAGCCGCTTGCGGTCGACGATGTTTCCTTTGATGTCTATGGCGGTGAGATCCTCGGCATTGCCGGCATCTCCGGCTGCGGACAGAAGGAACTTCTCGAAGCAATCGCCGGACTGCAGGAAGTCAAAGAGGGCAGCTCTGTGATCTTCCATGCGCCGGACGGCACCGAACGTGAACTTGTCGGCGTATCTGTCAGAGACATCCGCAATCTCGGCGTCCATCTTTCCTTTGTTCCGGAAGACAGACTCGGCATGGGCCTGGTTGCTTCCATGGGCATGACGGAAAACATGATGCTGAAGGAATATGACAGAGGCAGATCCCCGTTCCTGGACAGGACTGAATCCCTGAAGGTTGCCGGTGATGTCATGCGTGAACTTGACGTCGCGACACCGAGTCTGGATACACCGGTCTCCAAGCTTTCCGGCGGCAACGTGCAGAAAGTGCTTGTCGGCCGTGAGATCGCTGCTGAACCGATCATCCTGATGACGGCTTACGCGGTCCGCGGACTTGATATCAACAAATCCTATACGATCTATAACCTTCTGACCGAACAGAAACAGAAGGGTGTCGCGGTCATTTACGTCGGCGAAGACCTCGATGTTCTGCTCGCGCTGTGCGACCGCATTCTTGTTCTCTGCGGCGGCAGGGCAAACGGCATTCTGGATGCCCGTACCGTTACGAAAGAAGAAGTCGGACGCCGGATGACCAACCTGGAAAAGGAGGCGGCGGCATGAAAAAGCAGAATACGTTTGAAAAACCGCATGACAAAGTCAAGGAACCTCTGATCCATCTGGTCAAGCGCACCGAAATGAAAAAGACCCAGGCCTGGGCGATCCGCATTGGCGGCGTTCTGCTGGGCATGCTGGTGAGCGCGCTGTTCATCATGCTGATCACCGGTCTGAATCCTGTATCTGTCTATGCTTCGATGTTCTCCGGCAACTTCGGAACGACCGGAAGAGTCTGGCAGACGCTGAAAGACATGGCGCTCCTGCTGTGTATCGCGATCGGTCTTGCTCCGGCTTTCAAGCTGCGTTTCTGGAACGTCGGCGCGGAAGGACAGGTCCTGATCGGCGGCCTTGTTTCCGCCGCTCTGATGATCAGCCTGGGCGGAAAGATGCCCAATGCCCTTCTGCTGGTGCTGATGGCACTGACAGCGATGGTATGCGGCGGCATCTGGGGCCTGATCCCTGCGTACTTCAAGGCAAAATACAGAACGAATGAAACACTGTTCACGCTGATGATGAACTATGTCGCGATCCAGCTGGTTGAATTCTTTGTCGATATCTGGGACAAGAAACAGTCCCACTCCGTCGGCGTCATCAACTCCGCGAACAAAGGCGGCTGGATGCCGTATGTCGGCGGTCAGCAGTTCCTGCTGATGGTCATCATCGTCGCTCTGTTAACAGCCGCGATGTACTTCTATCTGAAGGATTCCAAACAGGGATACGAGATCACCGTTGCCGGTGAAAGTGAAAACACTGCGCGCTATGCGGGCATTTCCGTCCGCAAGGTCATCCTGAGAACGATGGCGATCTCCGCTTCGATCTGCGGTCTGGCCGGTTTCCTGGAAGTCAGTGCGGTCTCCCACACGATCTCCTCGCTGACAGCGGGCGGACGAGGCTTCACAGCGATCATTGTCGCTTGGCTTGGCAAATTCAATCCGATCGCCATGACGATGATCACGTTCCTGCTTTCGTTCATGAGCCGCGGCGCGAACCAGATCGCTTCGGATTTCAACTTTAACAAACACGCTTCCAATATTCTGATCGGAATCATTCTGTTCTTTATCCTTGGAAGTGAATTCTTCATCAACTATCAGATCGTATTCCGCAGGAAGGAGGCTGATCAGAAATGACACTGACAACATGGATCGCATGGATCTGCGCTGCAATTACCTTCGGAACGATCATTATGTACGGTTCTGTCGGCGAAATCCTGACGGAAAAGAGCGGCAACCTGAACCTCGGTGTTCCGGGCATCATGTATCTCGGCGCGATCGCTTCACTGGCCGGCGCGTTCTTCTATGAAAACGGCAATCCGGCACCTGTGCCTGTGATCAGCGCGCTGATCGCACTTGTCTCTGCCCTGATCGTTTCCGCTCTGGGCGGACTGCTGTACTGTTTCCTGACCGTTACCCTGCGTGCCAACCAGAACGTCACAGGTCTTACCCTGACGATCTTCGGCGCCGGTGTTGCGAACTTCTTCGGCGGATCTCTGGTCAAGCTTTCCGGCGGTGTCGGACAGATCTCTGTCTCTGCCGCAAGCTCTGTGTTCCGGGCAAGGATCCCGTTCCTTTCCAGTTCACTCGGGATCATCAGTGAGATCTTCTTCTCCTATGGTTTCCTGACCTATCTGGCAATTGTGATCGCGCTTGCGTCACAGTATTTCCTGTCAAAGACAAGAAGCGGTCTGAATCTGCGCGCTGTCGGCGAGAACCCGGCAACAGCAGACGCAGCCGGCATCAGCGTTACAAAATACAAGTATGTGACGACATGCGTCGGCGCAATGATCGAAGGACTTGGCGGCGTATACTACGTCATGGATTATATCAAGGGAACATGGGATGCCGGCGGAAGCCTGGAAGCTCTCGGCTGGCTGGCAGTCGCGCTTGTCATTTTTACAAGCTGGCGTCCGAAGAACGCTGTCTGGGGCGCTTACCTGTTCGGATTCTGTTACTGGATCTACCTGTATATTCCCGGCAGCATCTCGGCAGTTCTTGCCGGCATGCTCGGCGCTACCAACGTGACGTATATGCAGAACCTGTATCGGATGATCCCGTATCTGGTAACGATCGTTGTTCTTGTCCTGGTTTCCAAAAGAAGACGGAGAGAGGATCAGAACCCGGCAAGTCTGGGCGTATCCTATTTCCGTGAAGACAGATAGCAAGCTGCTTCGGCAGCTTTTTTTCGTGAAAGATCAGCATCACATGAATATATATAAACAAACGATATTTGCATAAAATGCAAAGAGCTTGAATACAGCGGACAATTCTCCCAACTGCTGGGGTTCTGAGTGCTGTCCGCACTGCAGAAAATTATATAAATCGGGTTATGTTCAAATAACATAAATAAGCGATTTTACGCAGCGCTGAATACAGCTTCAGCGGCCAATGGGGGAAAAATTATGGAAGAGATGCGGAGAGAAGATTATCTCAGAAGTATCCGGTTCATTGAAAACAGCAACACCTTTATTTCTGAGGGGAGCGGACAGCTGATCGCAAAGTCTGTGATCTCACATGTGAGTGAAATTCAGGATCTGACCCTGGATCTGCTCGCGGAAGATACATATCTTTCTGACGCAAGCATCAGCCGCTTTTTCAAAAAAGCCGGATTCGGGTCGTTCCACCAGTTTAAGTATGAATTCAGTGACTTCATGATGAATCAGAAGATCACGATGATCAAAGACGGATTTACCGATACAAATCCTAATGAAACGATGTATCTGGACAGTTTCCGGAGCCATTACGGCAATGTTCTGGAACAGGTCAGCGCTGCAGCTGCCATGATGGCGGATGCCAGCCATGTTCTGATGACCGGAGAAATGTTTGACCTGATCCCTTTCTTCGATCTGCAGGTCAGCCTCATTTCCAACGCCATCGGTACATATTTCTGCCGTCTGTCGGAACTTCCCGTTTTCCCGGAGAGGATCCTGAAAGGAAAAACGCTGATCTTCGCCATCCTGGAAAACAGCAGTCAGGAAAGTCTTCTTCAGGAGATGAAGGAAAAGACCGACGCCAGCCTGATCTGCGCAGGCAGAGAAGAAAACAGAAATGATCTGTGTGATCTTTATATCAGTCTGCCTCTGCGCACAAAGGCATTCCATGACAGTACCGGATATTCTCTGCTCAGTGCCTATCTCCTGCATGAATTCCTGAAGCTTAAAGGGATGCGTACAGCAAAGCAATAAACGAACAAATGACCGTTCTGCACGGTCATTTTACTGTTCTGGTTCATCGATCGCAGCGAGCAGTTCCGCAAGTTCTTTCTGGAACTGTTCTTCTTCCGCATGCACGGTCTGCCGGTATCCCGCGATCTCCTCAGGGCTCAGCGGATCAGCACCGGTGAAGCGGAGGGCAGCGAGAGCTTTTTCTGATTTGATGACGATCTGTTCATACGGATTGCCTTTCTTCAGTACCCGCAGTGCCTGTTCACTGCTCAGCCATCCGCTGGTGAGGATCCCCCAGGTATCATAGATCGTATCATTGGCGATCGGCCCCATGATCACATCATAGTCCGTCAGCTGATCCGGCCGGTCTGCCCGGTTCGCGAAGATGTATTCAAACCATTCCGCGTCTCTCACAAAGCGTTTGATCCGCAGTCCTTCGGGGTCCAGCTCATAGGTGTTGAGATATGTGGTCATTCCTTTATGCTGACGGGCCCAGCGGCGGGAGAATTCTTCGTTATTGGAAAGGTAGAATCCCTGCCCGAAGTCCGCGTTTTTTCTGCCGGCCAGGAGGTCCGGTTTTTCAATGACCTGGAATCCCGTATGGTACAGACGTAGTGTTTCCATGCTGTTATTTCACCTGATATGACGCGATATACTGCATCCCTTCCGGTACAGGCAGGGAAGGATCATTGATCTCAAAAGCGGCGGAAAGACCCAGCTCTTCGGCTGCCAGTTCAAAGTGGCAGAGAGCGATCCCCATATCGATCTTCTGGAGATCCCAGCCGTCTTCAGAGACGTAGCCTTTGGCCGGCTTTTCGTAGAAATGTGCTTTGTTATCACACAGAACGACGCGCCAGGGCTGCTTGTTGACGGCTGACGGCGCAAGCCGCACAGATTCGAGCACTTCGGAAAGTGTTCCGGCTTTTTCTTTTGTCAGCGGCTGATCAAAGGAACCGTCAAAGAAGAGTTCACTGAAGGCAATGCGGCTGTCTGCCTTGATCCCTTTGCGCATCATGGTTTCCCGCAGAGCCATCTTCTTTGCCGGATATCCCAGCGGACTGACGCACGGCATGACTTCGTTTCCGGAAAGGGCCATTGCCTTTTCGAAGGCTTCCCGGTTCATCGTTCCGGCGATCCATGTGGTGCCGATGCCAAGCTGTTCCGCGAAGAGAACAACTTTTTCAAACGTATAGCCAAAGGCTTCCTCCGCATGCGGAAGACGGTTCATTTTCCCGGCAATATAAAGATCAGTGCCCACGATCACAGGACTGTTCAGGTTATATTTCTTTCCGTCGAGCAGCTTCCAGGTGACGGGGATATCATAGGGATTCTCCACTTTGCCGGCAAACTCCATGATCTTCTGCGTATCTTCAGGACGCAGGGCGGCTGTGTCGAAGGTGCGTACGCTCCTTCTGCTTCTGATCGCTTCCAGTACGTTCATTTCCGATTCCTTTCATTTTCTGATATGTGTTATCACTGCTGTCTGACTTATCATAGCGCAGGGGATATGGCCCATCAAGGAATCCGCTCCTGCCGGCTGGAATGCCTGTTTTTTCTTTTGTGTATGCACTGTAAGTGTGAAATAATGAAACTATGATAAACAAGAAGAGATTTGAAGAGATCATCTGTGATCCAAAGCCGCTGGCTGAGCGGCTCGATGATGTGTGGGACGAGCTTTGTTCGTTGTCTGATGATATCGCGGTGATGAAAGATTATGATCAGTGCAACCCGTATCACTGCTACGACCTGCGCATGCATACAGTATATACCGTTGACAAGATCGATCCGGAAGGACTGAGCGATGATGAGTTCAGACTGCTGAAGATCGCCGCGTTTTTCCATGATCTGGGAAAACCGGCAACCATGACGATGGTGCGCGATGAACAGGGGAGGATCCTGAAAAAGAGCTTCGGCGGCCATCCGCAGGTTTCCCGTGATCTGGCAGAACCCATCCTGCGCCGTCTGGGCTATCAGAAAGACCTGGAAATGCTGAGATTCTACATCAGCTGCCATGACATGTTCATGCATTTCGTCAAGCCGGAAAAGGTGCCGGAAGGATCGCGTCTGGCCATCAATACGCACAATGTCGAGCGGCAGATCCGCCGCTACATCGCCCGTCATAAACCGACTGTGATCAGCTTCCGTGACTTCTATACGCTGACATGGCTGTGTGAAGCGGACGGCGCGGCGCACGCGGAATATGTCGTGACTGCCAAAGGAACAGACAGCCGGGCAGAGATCGTTGAGCGAATGCTGATGATCAGAGCGATCGTCAAAGACCTGATGGAAAAAGACGATTCCATCGCGTCGATCAACCGCGAAGTCAACTTCCGCGAGCTTGGCGGCTATCCGATGGACGAAGACAGAAAGATCATACCGGGCATCTTCTTCCGTTCCGGTCAGCTTTCCGAGCTGACGCCGGAAGAGCTGAAAACAGTCGAGAACCTCGGCATCCGGACGATCCTCGATTTCCGCAGCGAATATGAACGCAGCCGGAAACCGGATCCGGAGATCCCGGAAGCTGTTTACCAGCATGTCCCTGCGTTTATTGACAAAGACGGCAGAGAACTGGATCTTTCTCCGGAAGGCATTGAGAAAGCGACAGGTGCGCAGTC
This sequence comes from Solobacterium sp., assembly GCA_024680365.1. Classification (GTDB taxonomy): domain Bacteria; phylum Bacillota_I; class Bacilli_A; order Erysipelotrichales; family Erysipelotrichaceae; genus Bulleidia. The sequence goes on along the minus strand of JAILCN010000054.1, from coordinate 296 downwards.
TTCAGCGTTCAGCGCTGAAGGCATGCACGCGTTCCTGCAGTACATGTACGGCGGACTGGTATTCAATTCAAGGGCATATCAGGAAATGTTCGACGCGATGCTCGAAGAACGTGTACCGATGCTGATCCACTGCACTGCCGGCAAAGACAGGACAGGCGTTGGATCGATGCTGATACTGCTGGCGCTTGGTACGGATTCCCGTGTCCTGCGCAAGGACTATATGATGACCAATGCCTACCGGTGGACGGCTGTGCAGCGTTTCCTGGACAGAAACAAAGAGCTGTTTAAAGAACATC
>JAILCN010000198.1 GCA_024680365.1 Solobacterium sp. | reverse complement strand
CTGAACAGAACTGATCTGAGTGTTCGTGTTTTTCTCATTGAATCCCCCTGTCCGCAGTTTATTTCAGGCCGATCCTTCCGAGCCATCTCTCGATCACTTTGTCGCTTTCCGCCACATCGTCGCCGTTGATCGCAAGACCTTCCGTGATCTTTGATCCCGGGCAGAGCCGTCTGATATCTTCCAGCGAATTGGAGAAGCCGCTGCCGCCGTGCGTGATCAGCGGGCAGATCTTCTTTCCGGAAAGATCATAGCTTTCCAGGAATGTGAACACTGCCATCGGCATGGTCGTCCACCAGTTCGGATACGCGACGATGACCGTATCATAGTCATCCATGTTCTCTACCCGTGCTGTCAGTTCCGGACGGGCATTCTCATTGAATTCCTGTTTGGCGATCTCAATCTTCTTCATGTGATCGTCAGGATACTTCCTGACGGTATCAATGTAGAACAGGTCGCTGTCGATCATCGCGTGGATCTTTTTAGCAGCGACAGCCGTGTTGCCGACGGAAAGACTGCGGATCCTGCCATGGGAATAATTCTGTCCGGCGTGGGAAAAATACGCGATCAGTGTTTTTGTCATTGCGTCACTCCTCAGTGTGTTTCGCTGAACAGGAATGTCGTACGGCGCTTTTTGATATACCACTTGCCGTCCACTTTGACATAGTGGTCGGTATAGCGTACGTAATTGGCAGTTGTGATATCTTTTCCGTCAACGGTGTTGACCAGTGTTGCCTGGCAGTAAGCTGTGCCTTCCGCTTCATTTTCGCTGTAGGAAGTCAGTGTCTGCTGGCCGTTGAGATGATAGACATACTTAGCCGGACATACCGTTCTGGTAAATGCCGCAAGCAGAGCTTCTCTGCCGACGATCTCATTGATCTCACCGTCAAATCCTCTCTGGAATTCCAGTTTGCCTTCCGGCAGGAACAGCTGTACCTGCTTGTCTACTTCTCTTGTGTCTGCCAGATTGGCGAACATGTCTGTCAGTTCTCTGATTTCAATTCTGTCCTGCATTTCCTGAATTGTCATAGTATTTTTCCTCCTGTTATATGACTGCTATCTGTGCATGCCGACGATGTCCATCTGCGCCAGCGCTGTTTCAATTTCATTCATTTCCTGTTCTGTCAGTTCCACATTCACTGCTTCAAAGTTTTCTTTGACGCGTGCTTTCTTTGTTGTTCCGGGGATCGGAATGAGGTAAGGCTTTTTGGTGATCTCCCAGGCCAATGCGATCTGGGCTGGCGTCGCGTTCTTCTTCTCCGCATAGGCAAGGATCAGATCCATCAGTCCCCGGTTCTGGTCAATGCCTTCCTTTTTGAACAGATTGATGTCTGCCCGCCAGTCGCCTTCCCGGTATTTTGTTCCCGCCGGATACCGGTTGGTCAGATACCCCTTGGCCAGCGGACACGCGGATACGTAGGAGATGCCAAGTTCTTCACAGAGCGGGAAGTATGTCGCTTCATCTTTTCTTGCGACAAAGGAATACATATTCTCCACCGCCGAGATCGGGCATACTTTGTGAGCCCTGCGGATGTATTCCTCGGGTGCGAAGGAAACGCCCCATGCTCTGATCTTTCCTGCCTGAATCAGCTCTGCCATTGTTTCCGCGACTTCTTCCGGCTCTGTTTTCGGATCGATCCGGTGCTGATAATACAGATCGATGTGATCCGTTCCGAGCCGTTTCAGAGATGCGTCGACCTGTTCCAGCAGAGAGGCACGGCTGCTGTTCAGGGCTTCCTGATCACCTGAGAAGAACGACTCATTCACAATGCCGAACTTGGTCGCGATCACTGCCTGATCCCGGAACGGCGCGACAGCTTTGCCAAGATATATTTCGTTTTCTTCCCCATAGATCGGAGCTGTATCGAAGAATGTATAGCCGACCTCAAACGCGTAACGCATCAGATCGATCATATCCTGTTCCGCTTCGACAACTCCGTATGAATGTGTCTGTCCCATGCAGCCGTAACCAATCGCTGTTACTTTGATATCGGAATGTCCAAGTGTTCTGAAACGATCCATATTGTGTTCTCCTTCTATCGATTGACTAAGATCCAGGAACCATTCCGCTTTTCATAGCAGTGTGTTCCCTTCATGCGGTATGTTCCCCTGGCGCCGTAGGCATTGGCGTTCAGGATGGACGTATAAGTGATCTGCGCCTTGTTTCCGTTCACACGGATCACAGGATCCTCGATCCCGATGGTGAAATAATTGAGGCTGCCGTCCGCGACATCAGCAAAGTATTCTTCTCTGGTCTGCTGTCTGCCGCTCATATGCGTATAGATCTTGTCTTCCGCAACAAGTTCCCTCATCACTTCAATGTCAGCGTCTGTCATTGCCTGACAGTACCTGGCCTGCGCGTACAGTACTGCCAGTTCTTCTTCGCTCAGAGAAGAAACATTGATGCCTGTGATCCTGACGTTTGTCAGCTGACTGAATTCATATCCCATATCTTCATTTCCTCCTGCGGATCCCGTTCCTGTGCAGGCAGCGGTCATCACCAGGATGAGCGCTGTCAGAATGATCTTCTTCATTACTCAGCCGGCTCGATCTGTCTGATGACCTTTGCCGGATTTCCGCCGACTACGGTGTTTGCCGGCACATCTTTTGTGACGACTGCGCCGCCGGCAATCACAGCGTTTTCGCCGACATGAACGCCGGGCATGATATTGACACCCGCACCGATCCAGACATTATTACCGATCACGACTTTTCGGCATTTCAGAACATAGCGGTTCACCAGATCGTGATTGTCCGTGACGATCGTCACATGCGGACCGATCTGCACATTGTTTCCGATCTCAATGCCGCCGATGGACATTGCCGTAAAGCTGTGATTGATGAAGACATGATCACCGAATTTGATCTGTTTCGGAAAATCGATCTGTGCCGGCGTAAAGAGACCAAGTCCCTTCGGCACCTGACCGTCAAACAGTTCTTCAAAGGACTGTTTCCATTCCGGTGACTGCGGCTCCGCGTGATTCAGATGGAAGAGCGCTTTGTCTGCCCGGTGCAGTTCCTGCACTGCCGGAAGATATTCCTCAGATCTCATATTCACAGGTTCACCGTTTCTCAGTTTTTCAAAAACATCCATGACTGTTCTCCTCCTCTTTGCCGTCAGACTTTCATTCTTCTTTTTCCATTTTTATCATACAGACGCCCGGTTGCCGGCGGAAGTACAGATATGTTACTATGGTGCCAGGTCCAGACTTTGCACAGGAGGCTCCATATGTATAATCATCAGCTGGATACATTCATTAAGACCGCAGACCTCGGTTCTTTCGGAAAGGCCGCGGATGCGCTTTATATATCGTCAACTGCTGTCATTCAGCAGATCAATCTGCTGGAAAATCAGTGTGGATTCCGGCTGTTTGTCCGTTCCAATCACGGTGTAAAGCTGACACCTGCCGGAAGATCTCTGTATGAGGATGCCTGTGCTCTGATCCGGCTTTCCAATGAAGCGCTGCAGAAAGCACAGCTTCTTGCGGAAAGCTCGGAATCAACAGTACGGATCGGGACCAGTCTGCTGTATAAATGCCGCAAGCTGCCGGATCTTTGGACAAAGGTCAGTGAAACACTGCCGGATCTGAGAATTGAGATCCGTCCGATGATCGAATATGAAAACCGGGCAACTGTGTTTTCCCGGCTGGGCATTGACTTTGATCTGTTTGAAGGGATCTACGCGTCTGCCTGGAAAGGCGCATGTAATTTCCTGGAACTGCAGAGGACACCGGTCTGCTGCGCGCTCAGCCGCAGCCATCCTCTCGCGGAAGCCTCAGCGCTTTCCATGCAGGACCTGAAAGAAGAAACACTCGTAATGCCTGTACGAGGTGTTTCGGAAGAACTGGATGCGTTCCGTGATGTCATCAGCCGTGATGCTCCGCCGGCCCGGATCATCGATTCCACGTATTACGGCATGGATACATTTGCCATGTGTGAGATCAGTTCCTATATTCTGATCACCCAGCCGGTCTATGAAGATATCCATCCGAATCTGAAAACGATCCCTCTCGATACACCGTTCACCATGCCCTATGGCCTGATCTACGCGAAAGAACCGGCAGCAGCCGCCCTGCGTTTCATCAATGCCGTAAAACATCTGCTGTAAAAAAGATCCGTACCGGTTCAGTCCCGGTACGGATCGTTGTTATTCAAAGAGATTCATCTGTGTAAACTTCTCAGGAAATTCATTCATGTATCGGAAGCAGTCCTGCGGATCACAGAGGATCCCGTTGTCTGCACAGATCCGACGGAAGATCTTCCGCAGCTGTTCTGCCCTGGGACTTGGCAGGTTATACGCATTACCATAGC
>JAILCN010000171.1 GCA_024680365.1 Solobacterium sp. | reverse complement strand
GCTGACGGCTCTGAAGCAATGATGTGCGGCAACGGGATCCGCTGTGTCGGCAGATATATTTATGAAAAAGGTCTGAGTGAAAAGACGGATCTGCTGATCGAAACACAGTCCGGGATCCGCCGCCTCCATCTTGTCATTCAGAATGAAAAGGTGATCTCTGTTTCTGTCAATATGGGAAAGGCTGCGGTTTCAGAAGCTGAAGATATAGTCATCGAAGGAAAGACATATACTCTTTATCCGGTCAGCACCGGCAATCCCCACGCGGTCATTTTCACCGATGAAGAAGGACTGTCGCTTCCGGAAAAAATCGGCTTCAGGATCGAACATCATCCGCGGTTCCAGCAGGGTGTCAACTGTGAATTTGTCTGGCTGCGTCCGGATGGAACAATACGAAAGCGTGTCTGGGAAAGAGGCAGCGGCGTAACAATGGCATGCGGAACAGGCGCCTGTGCCTCAGCTGCAGCGGCTGTATTTACCGGTGCGGTCAGTGGTGAGCGGCCGATACTGGTCGAACTGGACGGCGGAATGCTGGAATTCAGAAAAGATGAAAACGAAGAATTCTGGATGAAGGGACCCGCGGAGTTTGTGTATGACGCAGAAATCAGAATGGAAGGAGTGACCCGGATATGACCTGCATGAATCTCAATTACACGAAAGTAAAGGAATCCTATCTTTTTGCGGATATCCGCAGACGGATCGACGCCTGGCTTCTGGAACATCCTGGAAAAACGATCCTGCGGCTCGGCATCGGCGATGTGACACAGCCGCTGACACCTGCGGTCATCCGGGCAATGCATCAGGCGGTGGAAGATCAGGCTCATCCGGAAAGCTTTCACGGTTACATGCCGGAGTGCGGCGATCCGCAGCTGCGAAGCGCCATTGCCCGCTGGTACCAGAAACGCAGCATCCCCGTTGCGGCGGATGAAGTCTTTGTATCAAGCGGTGCCAGCGATGAACTTGGAGATATTCTTCATCTGTTTGACCGCAGTCTGCCGGCAATGATCCCTGAGCCGGCATATCCGGCTTATGCGGATGCCAGCATCATGGACGGAAGGGAAATCATCTTTCCTGACACCGTTCAGGAAAACGGTTTTCAGCCTGTGCCGCCGGAAAAAGAGATCACAGCTCTGATCTATCTCTGTTCGCCGGATAATCCCACCGGTGCTGTCTGCACGCGTGAATGTCTGAAACAGTGGGTCGAATATGCCTGCCGTACGGATTCCGTCATTCTCTTCGACGCTGCCTACGAATCCTTTGTCTGCGAAGATGGTATTCCCCGAAGCATTTATGAGATCAAAGATGCAAAACGATGTGCTGTTGAAATTTCTTCCCTGTCCAAAACAGCAGGGTTTACCGGGACCAGGTGCGGATATACCGTCATTCCGATGGACCTGATCCGCGACAGCATGTCACTGAATGCCATGTGGGTACGCAACCGCACGACCCGTACCAACGGTGTTTCCTATATTCTGCAGAAGGGTGCTCTGGCTGTGTTCAGTGAGGAAGGACAGAAGGAGATACAGGAACTGCACGAAGTGTACCGCCGCAACGCACAGGCTTTCATGAAGGCCCTGGATGATGCTGGTCTTTCTTATACCGGCGGGAAAAATTCTCCGTATATCTGGATGAAGTGTCCGCAGGGTATGGACAGCTGGGGGACCTTTGATGTTCTGCTGAAACAGGCGCAGATCGCTGCGACACCGGGTGCCGGCTTTGGCAGAAGCGGGGAAGGCTGGATCCGTTTCTCAATGTTTGCGTCAGATGAAGATATCCGGGAAGCAGGCAGACGGATCGTCACACTGAAAAATGAAAATTATTTCTGAAAAAATACTGTTGACAATTTACATGCATGTCATTACTATAAAGTCTGTTAGAGCAAAGGTGCCCGAACAGCCGGGTTTCCTTTGCTCTTTTGTTTTTTATCCAGGAGGAAGAAAAGTATGGGTTACACAAAAGAAGACATCATCAAAATGGTCGAAGAAGGCGATGTGGAATTTATCCGCATGCAGTTCACTGACATTTTCGGAAGACTGAAAAATGTCGCGATCACCGCATCACAGATCGAGAAAGCCGTGAATAACGAGATCATGATTGACGGCAGTTCCATCGAAGGCTTTGTCCGCATTAATGAATCCGATATGTACCTTCATCCGGATCTTGACTCTTATGCAGTGCTTCCGTGGAGACCTTCCCAGGCGAGGGTGGCAAGACTGATCTGCGATGTTTACAACCCTGACGGAACGCCGTTTGTCGGCGATCCCCGCAGCACACTCAAAAAAGCTCTCGAGAAAGCAGCTGAAAAAGGATATTCCTTTAACGTCGGACCGGAATGTGAATTCTTCCTGTTTGAGACCGATGAAAACGGTCAGCCGACAACAAAAACAAGCGATGACGCCGGATACTTTGATCTTGACCCGCTGGATCACGGCGGATCTACAAGGCGTGAGATCTGCCTCATGCTTGAAAAAATGGGATATGAGGTCGAAGCAAGCCATCACGAAGTAGCCCGCGGTCAGCATGAGATCGACTTCAAATACGGCGATGCTCTGAGAACAGCTGACAATGTCATGACCTTCAAACTGGCAGTCAAGACAATTGCTCAGAAAAACGGTCTTCATGCGACATTCATGCCCAAGCCGATCTACGGCATCAACGGGAGCGGCATGCACACAAACATGTCCCTGTTCAAGGATGGTGTGAATATTTTCGCGGATCCTGAAGACAAGAGAGGACTTTCCAAAGAGGCGTATTCCTTTATCGCAGGAATTCTTGAGCATATCCGTTCCATGAGTGCGATCACAAACCCGCTCGTCAACAGTTACAAGCGGCTGGTCCCCGGCTATGAGGCACCATGCTATATTTCCTGGTCTGCTTCCAACCGGTCTGCTCTGATCAGGATCCCCGCTGCCCGCGGACAGGCAACAAGAGTTGAGCTGAGATGCCCGGATCCTTCCTGCAATCCATATCTTGAACTGGCAGTATGTCTGGCAGCCGGACTTGACGGAATTGAACGCGGTCTGACACCGCCGGAAGAGATCCTTGAAAACATCTTTGTTATGGGCGAAGAAGAACGCAGGGAGAAGGGAATTGAAAGCCTTCCGGGAAACCTGAAAGAAGCTGTTGATCTCATGCTGAAAGACAAAGTTGTCTGTGATACACTCGGTTCCCATATCACCACTCAATACAGTGCCGGCAAGTACGCTGAGTGGGATGCTTACAGGACATCTGTTTCTGAATGGGAAATCAACGAGTATCTGATGATGTACTAAGCGTTTATGACAAAATTCGCAGTCGCGTTCCATGATGGGGAAACTGCCGAAAAAATCGCTTCCATTCTGCGGGAAAGCGGTTATGAGGTAATTCGCACCTGTTCATCCGCTGATGAAGTGAAAAGAACGTTCAGGATGATCCAGGACGGGATCCTCATTGCCGGTGTACGGCTGAGAAACAGATCGATCGATGAGGTGGCCGGCGATCTGAATGAGCATGTGGAGATCCTGTGTCTGTGCCGCCCGGATCAGTTTGCCCAGATCAGTTCGGAAAAGATATTCCGGCAGGCAATGCCTGTCACAAAATCCGTTCTGACTGCCTGGGCTGACATGCTGGTGCAGCTGCATTATCAGCGGCTGCCGGGCAGGCCGGAATCAGACAGAAAAATGATCCGCAGGGCCAAAGAACTCGTTATGGAACAGAAACATATGGATGAAACCGAAGCCCACCGTTATCTCCAGCGTCTCAGTATGAACCTTGGTCTGCCTATCGCACGGGTCGCTGAACGGATCATCAATGAATCAGACAAAGAATAGGAATCACCGGGATCGTATGATCCCGGCTTCCGCCTTTCAAAGGTGAAAAAACGGGAGGAAGAGTATGGCTCAAAAACGTACAGGAACAATGGATCATGACGCATGCGGCATCGGAGCTGTTGTCAATATTGACGGACGCAGGACGCATTCGGCTGTTGATGATGCGCTGCATATTGTGGAACATCTTGGCCACAGGGCAGGAAAGGACGCAAGCGGTGAAGTCGGCGACGGTGTTGGAATTCTTCTGCAGATATCCCACCGCTTCTTTCAGAAAGCAGCAATGGCGGAAGGAATACATCTGCCTTCAGAAGGAGAATACGGCGTCGGCATGTTCTTTTTTCAGGAAGATCAGGTCTCCCGCGTTCTTTCCTGCCGGATGTTCGGTGTGATCGCCGAAAAATACGGGATGAAGGTGCTTGGCTGGCGCGATGTGCCGGTAAACAGTGAGATCCTCGGGAAAAAGGCACTTGACAGTATGCCGGTGATCCGCCAGGTCTTTCTGGCAAAACCGGAAGACTGCGGAAAAGGACTGCCTTTCGACAGACTCCTGTATGTGGCAAGAAGAGAATTTGAGCAGGGCAACGACAGTACATACATCGTTTCTCTGTCCTCAAGGACCATTGTTTACAAAGGCATGTTTCTGGTTGACCAGCTGCGCAAGTTTTACAGTGACCTGCAGTCGGAGGACTTTGAGACGGCGATCGCAGTCGTCCATTCCCGCTTTTCCACCAATACGACCCCGAGCTGGAACCGTGCTCATCCATACAGAATGATTGCGCATAACGGAGAGATCAACACAATATCGGGCAACCACGACCGGATGATCGCCCGTGAAGAGACCATGCATTCAGCTCTGAGTGAGCCGTATATTGACAGGATCTATCCGGTCATCAGCGATGACGGTTCCGATTCCGCCATGGTCGATAATACACTTGAATTCATGTATATGAGCGGGATCGATCTGCCGCTGGCATTGATGATCATGATTCCCGAACCATGGCGCAACAACGATTCCATATCTCAGAACAAAAAAGATTTCTATCACTATTACGCGACAATGATGGAACCATGGGACGGCCCGGCTGCTGTCATTTTCACCGACGGAGAGCGGCTCGGCGCCTGCCTGGACCGCAACGGACTCAGACCTGCCAGATATTATGTCACCGATGACAACCGTCTCATCCTGTCTTCGGAAGTCGGCGTACTGGACTTTGAGGAAGAACATATCGTAAAGAAATCCCGTCTGATGCCGGGCAAGATCCTTCTTGCTGATACGCTGAAAAAACGGATCATCGATGACGAGGAATGCAAAAATACGTATATCAGCGCCAATCCGTACGGGGAGTGGCTGAGTCTTCATCTGAAGAAACTCAGCACTCTGCAGATTCCAAACCACAGGCTTCCTTCCCATGATCAGAAGACCCGTGACAAACTCTATAAGGTTTTTGGCTATTCCTATGAGGATGTCGTTGATGTCATTTATCATATGGCAAACAACGGCGTGGAGCCGACTGCCTCAATGGGTCATGACACTCCGCTGGCAATGTATTCAAACTCCCATGTCAAACTTTCCAATTATTTTTATCAGCGTTTTGCCCAGGTGACCAATCCGCCAATTGACTCGATCCGGGAGAAGATCGTAACTGATACAGCTGTATATCTGGGTTCAGAGGGCAATCTTCTTGAGGAGAAAAGTGCCAACTGCGCGGTTCTGGAGATCAACAATCCTGTTCTGACAGGCACCGACATGATGAAGATCAAGGCACTGGATCAGCCCCGCCTCAAGTGTGCTGTCATCAGCATGCTGTATTATCCTAAAACATCTCTTGAAAAAGCCGTGGAACAGCTGTGCTTCAGCTGCGACAGAGCTTATACAGCCGGAGCGAACATTCTTGTTTTAAGTGACCGCGGGGTGGATGAAAACCATCTGCCGATCCCCAGCCTGCTGGCTGTTTCAGCAGTGGAGCAGCACATGGTGCGAACCAAAAAATGCACCAGGCTCTCACTGGTCGTGGAAAGCGGGGAACCCTGCACGGTGCATGAGTTTGCGGCTCTGCTCGGCTTCGGTGCCAGAGCGGTTTATCCGTACCTTGCGCAGGAGTGCATTGTTGAACTGATCGATCTGGGCATTCTGGACAAGGATTACCATACGGCCATCGATGATTACAACCGCGCTGTCCGGGACGGCATTGTCAAAATTGCCGCCAAGATGGGTGTTTCAACGATCCAGTCATACCAGAGCGCAAGGATCTTCGAATCGCTCGGACTCAGTGATGAAGTGATTGACAAATACTTCTCGGGCATCGTTTCTGACGGCGGTCCGATCACACTCAGTGACATTGAAGATGATATCCTTTACCGTCATTCCCATGCTTTTGATCCGCTGGGACTGTCGGTCGACACGACCCTTGACAGTATCGGGAGCCATGGCCTGCGCTCCAACAGGGCTGCCGAAAGCCATCTCTATTCTCCCGAAGTGATCGTGGCTCTGCAAAAGGCGTGCAGAAGCGGTAAATACGAGGACTTTGAGCATTACACGGAACTGCTGTATGCAATGAAACATCATCATCTGCGAGATACATATTCCTTCCGAAAACCGGAGAAAGCCATCCCTCTTGAAGAAGTGGAGCCGGCAGAAGAGATTGTAAAACGCTTCAATACCGGAGCCATGTCGTTCGGCTCGATCTCAAAGGAAGCTCATGAGACCATGGCAGAAGCAATGAACCGGCTCCATGCCCGCTCCAATACAGGGGAAGGTGGAGAAGATCCGGCCCGCTTTGGAACGATTCGCAATTCGGCGGTAAAACAGGTCGCTTCCGGGCGTTTCGGCGTCAATCTTGAATATCTTAACAGTGCCGATGAAATTCAGATCAAGATGGCACAGGGTGCCAAGCCTGGCGAAGGCGGACATCTGCCGGCCAGCAAGGTATATCCCTGGGTGGCTGCGACCCGCTGTTCAACACCGGGCGTAGCGCTGATCTCGCCGCCTCCGCATCATGATATCTATTCGATCGAAGATCTGGCTCAGCTGATCTATGATCTGAAAAATACAAATCGCAATGCCCGTATCTCAGTCAAGCTTGTCAGCGAAAAGGGAGTCGGCACTGTCGCCTGCGGTGTTGCCAAGGCTGGTGCCAGTGTGATCCTGATCTCTTCGTCTGACGGCGGCACCGGGGCGGCACCGTTCAGTTCGATTCATCATGCCGGACTGCCGTGGGAGCTTGGCGTCATAGAAGCCCACCGTTCCCTGACGGCGAGCAGCTTAAGAGAGCAGGTCATACTGCAGACGGACGGCAAGCTGATGAGCGGCCGTGATGTCGTGATCGCGGCAATGCTCGGCGCCGAGGAATTCGGTTTTGCCAGCGGTCCTTTAGTCTCTCTTGGCTGCATGATGATGCGGGTCTGTTCGAAGGACACGTGTCCATTCGGCATCGCGACCCAGAATGAAACGCTGCGCAGACGGTTTAAAGGAAAACCGGAGCATGTCATGAACTACATGCTGATGATTGCCGAGGAAGTACGGCATATTATGGCTTCTCTCGGCATCAGGACAATGGATGAGCTGATTGGCAGAAGTGATCTGCTCAGCATACCTGCTGGTCTGCCATATGCAGAGATCCTCAGAGAAGGACTGCCGGTTCACTGTGAAAAGGGCCATGAGTTTGATTTTGCCCTGGAAAAAACAGTGGATATGAATACCCTGATCCCCTGGTATCATGCCAGCCTGAAGACAAAAAAGAAGCGGGAGATCAATATCCAGCTCAATGCTTCCGACAGAACAGTCGGAACTCTGCTTGGCTCGGAAATGATCAGGACCCGAAGGGAAAAGGAACGGGAAGATTCCTGGATCGTCAGCTGCACCGGATCTGCCGGCCAGTCATTTGGCGCCTTTATACCTGAAGGACTGACCCTG
>JAILCN010000122.1 GCA_024680365.1 Solobacterium sp. | reverse complement strand
CCATGGTACGACAGTCGTGACGTCGCCCCAGTAAGCCGCGCCGTTCTGTCCGCCTGTCGCGCCGTCGGAAAGCACGTCCGGCACTACCTGAGGCGCACCGGTTGCGGGATCCTGATCCGCGGCGAGATCGCGCAGCCATTTGCGCATAAACGGCATAATGTTCTGATGGAATACCGCCGTCGGCGTAAAGGCCGTCGCGTCTCCCGTCCAGCCCAGCCGCTCGCTTCTCTGCGGGCAGTCTGTCGGCACATCGAGATAGTTGTCCCTCTGGCCCCAGACGATGTTCTGATACAGACGGTTGATGCGTTCATCCGAGCAGGAGAAGTTTCCGGCTTCCTTCAGATCACTGGAGAGATGGCATGCGGTCAGCTCAATGTTCTGTCCTTCTTCAAGACCTTCCAGACATACATAGCGGAAGCCGTGGAATGTGAAATGCGGACGCAGTGTCTGTTCTTCTCCGTTCAGGATGTAGGTGTCTGTCGCTTTCGCAAAGCTCAGGTTATCCGTGTAGAAGTTTCCGTTTTCATCCAGGCTCTCCGCATGGCGAAGCGTGATCTTCTGGCCTTTTCTGCCATGAACTCTCACCTGTACCCAGCCGGTCAGATTCTGTGCGAAATCAAAGAGATGGTCACCGTTAGGCGCAGTAAATTCACGGGTGACAGGAAGTGTGCAGATGCAGCGGACAGGTTCGTTTTCCTGCGCAGTCAGTGTTTCATATCCATAATCAAACAACTGTGCTTCTCCTGTCTTCTGTCCCTCGAAAGTCCAGTCCTGTGTTTCCCCGTCATAGATTTCCGAGAAGCGGATTTCGCCGGTGGAAACATCCCAACTTTCATCTGTTGCGATCACTTCTTCCGTTCCGTCTGCATATGTCACAGCCAGCATTGCCAGCAGAGCTGTCGTATCACCGTAATGGTTCGGAGTCGGTGTGAATCCCAGTGCACCGGAATACCAGCCTTTGCCTAGTGTGAAGCGGATTTCGTTTTTACCTTCATGGAGCTGGTCAATGGCATAAGTCTGATACTGCAGACGCTTGTGATAGCTTGTCCAGCCTGGTGCGAAGTATGTATCGTCAGCCTTTATACCATTGACCTCTGCTTCATATACACCAAGTGCTGTTGCATAAAGACGTGCTTTGACAACCGGCTTAGCTATATTGAATGTCTTCGTGAAGACGGGACTTGCTGTTTCCTCTTTTGCAAAACCATGGGTGATCCAGCGGGCATGTTCCTCAAAAGGCTTCGCTGAAAGCAGGCCAGTTTCAAACTGAGCTGACGCCTGTGCGCATTCGCCATGGTTATCCCATACGGTAACATCCCATTTGTATTCAGTTTTCGCCTCGAAAAGGGCTCCCATGTATTCGACCAGAATGCTCTGATCTGATTCAACCTTACCGGTATCCCACATAACTTCGCCGTTGGATACTGTCAGCTGATAGGCTGTCTGGATTGTATTATTCTGATCGCTTTCAAGCTTCCAGCTGAAGCGGGGCTGCACTTCGTCGATACCGAGCGGGTTTGTTTTATATTCAATAGTCAGATCATACAGTTTCAGCATGTTTTTCTCCTCTTCCTGAAAGACCCGCTGAGTCAGAAGCTCTTACGGGTCTTGCTTCATTTTTATTATGCGTTTTCTTTTTCTGCTCTGCGTACACGGAGTTCTTCCACGATCTTCGGGTAGATGCCTTCAAGATCATACTTGGAGAACAGGATCGCCAGGATCACGAACAGAGCCAGCGGGATATAGATTGCGAATGCGAAGATTGCCGTGTTGATTGAAGCGGGCTGTGCAGCTGCACCTGCGACGTAGCCTGCAGCAGCCAGGAGCCATCCGATCAGGGATCCGCCGATACCGGATCCGACCTTGGCACCGAATGAACTTGCGGAGTTGCTCATACCGAGAAGACGCTTTCCGAACTTCCATTCGTTGTATTCTACACAGTTGTTGACCAGCGCACCGCTGACACACATGATCGGCATTGTTGCAAATGTCTGGAATGCACCGCCGATGACACAGGAGTAGAAGCTGTACGGTGTGAATACACGGACGACACAGGCAACTGCACCGATGATTGTTCCGATCATGCAGGTCTTAGCCATGCCGAATTTCTTTGTCATGGGGCCGACCAGGATGAAACCGAGGAATGTCGGGATCAGGCCGATTGCACCGAGAAGGGCGACAATGTTGTCGTTGCCGAGGATATACTTGGCATAATATGTTCCGCCTGAGGAACTCAGACCATAGGAGATATTGACGAACAGGTTGGCAATCAGCATGATGACCCAGTACTTGTTTTTGAACAGGAGTTTCAGTTCTTCAAAGAAGTTGTCCTGCTTTTCAGTGTTCTGGAGTTTCTGGATTTCAGTGTTTTCCTTGGAAGTGCGGTAGAGAACCAGAAGTGATGCACCGGAAAGGATTGCGAAGATGACACCGACTTTGATCCATGCAGCCTGGTCAGCAACACCGTTCGGACCGAGCATGTTTGTGATCGGGATCAGAAGAACTGCGATGACCATACCGATCAGGTAGCCGAATACTGTACGTGCAATTCCCATCTTTCCGCGTTCTTCCATACTCTCTGTACGGACAGCCATGATGGAACCGTAAGGGATGGCAATGGCTGTATAAATCACTGCGGAAATCAGAATGTTTGTGATCAGGACATATGCCATCTGCAGTCCGCTTGATGCATGCGGTACTGTGAAGATCAGGACGATGATAGCAACTGTCGGGGCAGCCATCCACAGGAACCAGGGACGGCACTTACCTTTCGGCGAATTCACTTTATCCATGATCTTTCCCATGATGAGGTCTGAGAAAGCATCAGCAATCTTTGCGATCAGCAGCATTGTTGCCACGGCACCTGCCGCAAGACCGACTTTCTCTGTGTAGAAATACGTGAGCTGTCCTACCAGACAGGACATAACGTTCAGCGGAAGCTGGCCGATACCATCTCCCAGATAGTCCTTCAGACGCATGGTCTTCTGAATACCCATGCTGTCAAGACCGAGTTCTTTTTTTGCCATAATTTCCTCCATTTATGAATCTGTAAGGGCTTTCTTCCCTTTTCACATCATCAATATACTTGTGATATACCGTTCGGTATATAAAATTATTGATTCTTATGTCAAATTTACGATATTCTTATGTTTGGGAGGAAAATATGCAGAAAATATTATCAGTATTGGAAGGTATGCACAGTATTACAGGTATTCCTCTGTCTCTGATCGACGCGGAAGGCGGACTTCTGCAGTCCTTCCCGCCTGCCGAAAGTGACCTGCTGAAAGAGAATGCCGCCGATGCCGTATTGCATGATTTCAAAGTATATGGACGTGATCGATCCCATCCGCTGATCAGTTTTTTTGATCCCGGACTGCTTCTCGGCATGATAGAACTGGACGGCGGTTATTATGTGCTGATCGGCATTGTCAGCCCGTATGTACATACCCGTTCGGAGTTGCTAGAAAAAATCGGCGAGGCGATTCAGCCTGTCTTTCTGCAGCAGTTCTGTGACCGGCTTCTGCAGCAGCCGCTGGTTTCTCTTGAAAAATTGAAAGATCTGATCTGTATCCTGAGCAGAC
>JAILCN010000100.1 GCA_024680365.1 Solobacterium sp. | reverse complement strand
CGGTTCCGCAGTATATGCGGAAAATGCGCCGAAATCATCCGAAGCAGAGATCACCTTTGATGTCTCAAAAGCAATTACAGACGCTAGTGGATACGTTGCAGTCTACGCAGGCGACTATGCAGGAAATGAATCGGCTGTGGCTATCAAAGTGAATGACAACGCACAGAGCGGAAAGACTGTCTACGTACTGACTTCTGTTATGGAAGCAGGCAGCGACTATCTGATCGTGAGCTCTGGCTCAAAGGGGACAGCAAACGCTCTGAACCATTCAGGAACAACTGCAGGCAAATTCACTGTCACTGTGAAAGCAGGAACCTCAGAAACAAATGGTCAGCCATATATTGAAAGTGAAAATATCTCTTCCACAGGTGTATGGACATCGGGTGCTGGATCGAACGGAACATATACTTTTGTTAACAGCAACCAGTATTTAAGCAACAGCAATAATACTCTGGTAATATCAAATAGTCCGGGAAACTGGAACTGGGATGGAACAAATAACAGACTTTCCATTAATAATCGGTATCTGAGATACTCTAACAATTCATTCAGCCTGTATAATAGTGCAAGAAGTGTTTATCTGTATAGAAAGACTGTACTCAACGGATCCGATCCATACAGTATTTCTTCCGTCACTATTACACCAAACACCGTTGAACTCTATAAAGGCAGCACATCGTCACTGAACGCTGATATTGCGCCGCTGACAGCTTCTGACCGTTCTGTGACATGGACATCATCCAACCCGCAGATCGCTTCTGTTGACGCAAACGGGCTCGTTACTGCGGTTTCTGCCGGTACAGCAACGATCCGGGCAACGTCCAATGGCGATCCTTCGAAATACGCGGAATGTTCAGTCACTGTCGTCAGTGTCAATAAGGCACTGAATGGCATCGTATGGGATGAAAATGGTGAAATTTACTTCTCATCATTCAACACAAGCAGTCTGCCTGTCTGGAATAAGCTGCATACTTCCGCTGTTGATCAGGAACTGCAGAACGCATTTATGGCAGACACCAGTACACTTTATGCTAGTACCTGTGATGCCAGTGATAATACAAGTGTGATCTATAAGGTAAACAGGAGTAACTACGATCTGACTGAATTCGGTACAAACTATGTTCCAGCCTTTGGTATGGCGCGTGCTTTATCCCGTTATACTGATTACTTTGTCTATGGCTATGCTACATTTATTATCATGGGAAATCTGACACCAGAGTCAGATGAAGAAATAGAAGGTACGTATAGCGGACTTCCTTACGGCGTATTGGATCTTACTGAAACATCAGTTGGTGATTCATATGTTTGCGGAATCTGCGCAAGAAACATTGGAACAAATTCATCGGGATATTATTTCCTGGATGAAACAGGAAAAATCTGGCAGACAACATTAACGATCGGCTCAAGTGCAACGTTCTCAAGTCCAACCCTCGTTATTGATACAGGCATTGGCACATCATTCTTATATCAGAGTCTGTATTATGACGGTACCTACATCTACTGGAGTCATTGTGACGGTGAAACGGATGAGATGATCATTATTGATCCGACTTCTAAGGCTGTTTATCACGCAGGAGATTTCGGTGAGGGAGTATGGCCTGTCAGCGGACTTTATGTTGATGGTAAGGCAGCTCCTGCATCTGAAGGAGCTGAGCCGGAAGAGACTGAGAATGAAACACTTCAGAACCTTACTGTTCTCGCGTCGAGAGATGAACTTCTGACAGATGAGGTAAAGGCTCGCTTCGCCGCAGAAGCGGAAAAGATGTCTAAGAAGAAATCAACATCCTCTGGGAATACCGGTTCTCTGAATAAAGTTTCTGCGGTGCATACAAGCCGCAGAAACAGAAGAGTGAACGCAGAAGTTCAGTATGTGGAAGATGATTCCGATACTGCTGCGATCACATTCACAGAAGGAACAGATGAGACTAACGGCGTTGCTGAGATCAGTTATGATCCTGCAAAAGTATCTTATGTTGAGACTGTGAAAGCAGAAGACGTGATCCTTTCTGTGAATCCGCACTTTGAGAAGGAAGACGGCAGCTCAGTCGTAAGAATCGCGTATGCTCTTAAGAAGACTCCAAAAGAGCGAGATCTGATCTGTACAGTGAAATTCCTGCCGTGTGAAAACAGTGAGATCACAGTAACTCCTGTTGAACGGGGAAGAGATCTTGCTATAAAAGATGAGAGAATTACATCTTCAGTTGCAGGAACCGGTCATAGCTGGACAGGTCCTGTCTGGAACTGGAACGGTAAATCTGCGAAGGCTGTATTCACATGCAGTACTGATGAAAACCATGTACAGACAATTGAAGCTGCTGTTACCGAAACAGAAGGCACTGGAGAAGATGCCGGATATACGATCTGTACAGCTGCAGCTGAATTCAACGGAAGGGAATACACTAACACGAAGAAGATCTCATCCGTTCCTGTGTTTGCAAGCCATACGCTGGTTCTGTCCGGTGAGATCGGTGTCACATTCTACATGGATCTTTCCATGTTGAGTGAAGATGAAAGAAAAGCTTCCAGAATGGAATTCACAGTAAACGGAAAGACAGCAGTGGCTGCATATGACCCTGCATTTACAAATCCGTCATCACATGAATACTATGGCTTTACATGCTATGTGAACAGCCTACAGATGGCAGAAAAGATCAAAGCTGTATTCCACTATGGAAATGATAAAAATGTTGAGAATGAGTATTCTGTTAAAGATTACATTCTGAGCATGCATGAGAAAAAGGAAAGTTACAGTGCAGAAGCAGTCGCTCTTGCAGAAGCAATCGCAGACTATGGTCATTACGCACAGATCTTCCTGAAAGATGTAAACAATCTCGGAGACAAATATGCAGAGATGGATACAGTCTATGCGCAGAAGTATGACATCAGCGATGTGATATCCAAAGTTGATGAATATTCACTGCTGCTGAATGATCCTGCTTCGGTCATCGGAAAAGTTCAGATGCGTCTGAGTCTTGATTCAGAAACAGCGATCAGTGTCAGACTGACACCGAAGAACAATGCAGAACTGACAGCGACGGCATCTCTTAACGGAAAAACATTCAACGCTGAGAAACAGAATGACGGTACCTATATCATCAGGATCACGGGTATTAAAGCTTCTCAGCTCGGCGATGTCATCATGATCAGCGGCAATGAAGGACAATTCACTGTTACAGTTTCCGCGCTGGCTTATGTAAGATCCATTCTGAACAGCGAATCATACAAAGACAACGAAAAAGCACAGAATGCGATGGCTGCTCTGTATAACTTCTATATTTATACAAAGAACTATCAGGAAAGCCTGAAAAAACTGTAAAAAGGGCTGCAAAAGAGACTTTGAAATCAGACCGGTCAGAACAAATCTGGCTGGTCTTTTTCTTCAGGATGTATTCTCTTCTGGAGATTACAATTCATCCGAATGGGAAGAAAACAGTATGCATTCATGATACAATGACGGGGAGAAAGAAGGGATTTGATCATGAATATGAAACGGATACTATCTGCTTTTCTTGCATTGATTCTTTTTATTGTGTTCAGCCCCTGTGTGATCACGGAAACAGACGCTGAGATCATCAATTCTTACTATGAGACCGAACATCCTTCATACATGAAACAGTATGATGAGATCTACACACTCAGAGAGAATATGATCGGCCGCAAAGCTGACGGCATTGCGCATTTCCATTGGGGAAACGACTGGGAAATTGCTGAAGAGATCATCACACTAGCATGTACGCATACTGGTATTCCGGACGGCGGAGATTATCTGGAAAGCCATCTTGAACAATATGGTATTTCTCTTGCGTTTGATCAGGAACAGGCGAAGGGAATTATCGCGACATACAGTTTTGAGTATCGTACTGACAGCTCTCAGGAAGCAAAGGTGACAGAACAGCTACGAACCGTTCTGAATCAGCTGAATGTATACGACAAAAACGATTATCAGAAGGTGAAAGCTGTCTATGAATGGATTGCTGCGAATGTAAGCTACAGTACCGCATCAGATCTCTGCTATACAGCGTACGGCGCACTGATCAGCCGCAAGGCTGCTTGCCAGGGTTACAGCAGCCTGTTTTACAGAATGATGCTTGAACTCGGCGTTGACTGCCGGATCATTTCAGGAACCGGAAACGGCGGCGCTCATGCCTGGAATATCGTGAAGCTCGGTGATCTGTTTTACAACATTGATGTTACATGGGCATCTACTGCGAATAACAATCCAGGCTTTTTCCTGAAAGGCTCAAAGAACTTTGCGGATCATACAGCAGATGAGAAATATCTCGAAGAATCATTTACTGCTGCTTTCCCGATTTCAGAGAGTGACTATAAAGCATCCTCATCTGATCTGAGTACTGCTTCATATCCGACAGTGTATCTGGAAGAACACCGCAAAAATGTGTATATCGGAACGACTGACAAGCTGACTGCCAAAGTCATTTCTTCGACTGCCAAAGCTGTCTGGACATCCAGTGATCCGCTGACCGTTTCCGTCGACAGCAACGGAACCATCACCGCTCATAAGACCGGACACGCCTTTATCACGGTAAAGGCGCAGAACGGCATTTCTGAATCTGTCTGTGAAGTAAATGTCAGAAAGGGAAAGTCTTATGACGGCAAAGCATATGCCATCTTTGTACCTGCTCCTGATTATGATACCAATCCCATCCGTCCCGGCGAACTGGTATTGTTCAGAAGCACAGAAGACTACACGGAACTGGAAGGCTGGACAGAGGATATGAATGTCAGTATCAAAGACCTGAACGGCACGGTATATGACGGATATCTGTTCATGGGTGAATATGAGAAAAATGTATACTGCGGTGCGGGTGAAGCAACATGGAAAGCGATGATGTACAAGATCACATCGGTCAGAGTAGCGGATGGCTGCACGATCAACCCTGACTACCTGGATAACTGGTTCTCAGACTGCAGACAGCTGAAGGCATTCAACGGCAAAGGTTTTGACCTCAACGGAACGAAGAGCGCGAGTGATATGTTCCGTTACTGCGAAGAACTTGAAAATGTCAGTTTCCCGGATCTTGATATGACATCCATTACGAATTACTACGAGATGTTCTCTGTCTGTCATTCCCTGAAAACCATTGATCTGACTTCCTTTACAGGCGATCTTTCCAGGATCAAATACGCAGACATGTTTTACGGATGCCCTCTGGAATCTGTTACATTCGGTGCGGATGCGAATCAGCTGATCCCTATTATCTCCGGCAAATGGACGAATGGAAAGAAGGTCATGACAATGGATGAGCTTCGTGCTGCTTATCCGACGCAGTATAAGACGCTGGCAGGAACCTGGACAAAATATACTGAACCGTCTCCTTCACCGACACCTACAGCTACGCCGACGCCGACTCCAAAACCAACTCCCACACCGACACCTACGCCTACAGCAGCGCCAGTTATAAAGATTGCCATGTACCGTCTGTACAATCCGAACAGCTACGAGCACTTCTATACCGGAAACGCAAAAGAAAAAGACGCTCTGGTAAAGATGGGATGGAAATACGAAGGCATTGGCTGGTACGCGCCGAAAACAAGCAATACACCGGTCTACAGACTGTATAATCCGAACAACGGCGGCGATCATCATTACACAAAGAACAAGAAAGAATATGATGCTCTGTGCAAAGCCGGATGGAAGGGAGAAGACATCCGCTGGTATTCCGATGACGCGAAAAGCGTACCGGTCTATCGGGAATACAACCCGGGACAGCCGATCCGCAACCACAACTACACAGCCAACAAGAAAGAACATGATTATCTTGTCAAAACAATCGGATGGAAGGATGAAGGCATCGGCTGGTACGGTGTAAAGTAGACAAACGAAAATCCCAATACAGTGTACCGGGATTTTTTGATTATTTCAGAAGCTTTGCGAGCTCTTCCGCAGCGTCTTCAACCGCAACTTCAACGCTGTCGCCGACTCTCGGCTTGAGTTCAACTTTGCCGTCTTTTGCGCCTCTTCCGACAGTGATGCGGAAGGGAATGCCGATCAGTTCAGCATCTTTGAATTTGACGCCCGGGCGTTCATCTCTGTCATCCAGCAGAACTTCGAAGCCTTTGTTTTCCAGTTCTTCGTACAGCTTTTCAGCAGTTTCTCTCTGAACGTCATCTTTCATCTGTACAACAACGATGCAGACCTGATACGGGGCCAGATCCTTCGGCCAGTTAATGCCGTTCTCGTCAGCATTCTGTTCAACCAGGGCAGCCATAGCGCGGGCAGGACCGATTCCATAGCTTCCCATCCAGACATACTGGAGCGTGTTGTTCGCGTCAAGATACTGCAGGCCAAGCGCTTTGGAATACTTCGTGCCGAGCTTGAATGTGTTGCCGACTTCAATGCCGTGAGCGAAGTGGACTTTGCCGCCGCAGACAGGGCAGATATCGCCTTCCTGAATATTTCTGAGGTCGCCGCTGCCAGCAAGCGTGAAGTCTTTCAGATTGACATTCATATAGTGATAGTCTGTCTTGTTGGCGCCGACGATGAAGTTCTTCATGCGCATTACTTCGTCATCTGCGTAGACAGGACACTGAATGCCGATCGGACCGGCGAAACCGATCTGCGCGTTTGTGACCTGGATAACAACATCCGGTTCAGCCAGTGCGATCTCAGTTGCGCCGAGCATCTTTCTCAGCTTCGTTTCATTGACATCACGGTCGCCTCTGACCATGACTGCGACAGGTTTGCCGTCCGCTGTATAGATCAGTGTCTTGACGAAGCGGGAAGCGTCCTTCTTCAGGAACGCAGTGACTTCCTCGATCGTTCCGGCATTTGGTGTTTCAACCAGTTCTTTTTCTTCTTCAGTTTCTTCCGAGAAACCGATGGAAGGAACACATGCAGCGACTTCAATGTTGGAGGACAGATCACAGCTGTCGCAGAGAACAAGAATATCTTCGCCGATCGGAGCCAGAGCCTGGAATTCTTCGGAGAGAAGGCCGCCCATAACACCGGTGTCAGCACGGACGATCTTGTAGTCCAGGTGCAGACGGTCCATGATCCTCTTGTATGCGTTGAACTGCTTCTGATAAGAAACATCGAGTCCTTCTTCATCCTTGTCGAATGTGTAGGAATCCTTCATCGTGAATTCACGCACGCGGATCAGGCCATAGCGGGGACGCGGTTCGTCACGGAATTTCGTGTGGATCTGATACAGCGAGAAGGGCAGATCTTTATAGGATCGGATCTGCATCTTGGCGGCGATCGCAAAGAGTTCTTCGTGAGTCGGGCCGAGAACATACGGCATGCCTTTTCTGTCCTTCAGGGAGAACATGGAGCTGCCAAAGCCCTCACGTCTTCCGCTTGAGATATAAATGTCTTCCGGGATCAGGGACGGCATCTGCAGTTCCTGACAGCCGGTACGGTCCATTTCGTCACGGATGATATTCTCGATCTTGCGCAGAACCCTGAATCCAAGCGGCAGCATCATGTATACGCCGGCGGAATTCTTTTTGATCATTCCTGCTCTGACAAGAAGATTGGAGCTTACGGAGTCTTCGTCTTTGACGTTTTCTCTGAGTGTATAAAAATAACTGTTTTTCAGACGCATTGTTATAACCTCGTTTCTCAAGGATTATACCACAATGAATGCTTTACTTTAATAAAACGTTTGCATATAATAATCAAAAATCAAAGTGGAGGTATGAAAAGAAAACATGGCCAAGTATTTCAATGAACCAAGCCACACATTCAGCGAATATCTGCTGGTACCGGGGCTTACAAAGAAAGAAAACGTTCCTGCGAATGTCAGTCTCAAAACACCGCTTGTGAAATACAGAAAGGGTGAAGAGCCTGAGCTGTCACTGAATATCCCGATGGTCAGTGCTGTCATGCAGTCAGTTTCCGGCGACAAGCTCGGCATCGCGCTTGCCAAGGAAGGCGGCATCTCGTTCATTTTCGGAGCACAGAGCATTGAATCTCAGGCAGCGATGGTTGCCAGAGTTAAAAATTATAAAGCCGGATTCGTTCTCAGCGATTCCAATATTACACCGGATCAGACACTGAATGATGTCCTTGATCTTCTGGAAGCGACCGGACACTCCACCATGCCGGTAACGGATGACGGAACTGCAAACGGCAAACTGCTTGGCCTTGTCACTTCCCGAGACTATCGTCTTTCCAGAATGACCGGTACAGAAAAAGTACGTGAGTTCATGACTGCGCGTGAAAAGCTGGTCGTCGGAAATACAAGAAATACTCTCAGTGAATGCAACGACCTGATCTGGGAACACAAACTGAACACGCTGCCGATCGTTGATGATGAAGACCATCTGCAGTACCTTGTATTCAGAAAAGACTATGATTCCCATAAGGAAAATCCGAATGAACTGCTGGATGATGAAAAGCGTCTGATGGTAGGCGCCGGCATCAATTCCCGCGATTATAAAGAACGTATCCCTGCGCTTGTCAAAGCAGGTGTTGACTGTCTCGTCATTGACTCGTCTGACGGCTTCAGCGAGTGGCAGGCGGAGACGCTTGAATGGGTCAGAGCAACATACGGCGACAGCGTCAAGATCGGCGCCGGCAACGTTGTTGACGGAGCAGGCTTCAGATATCTTGTCGAACACGGTGCGGACTTCATCAAGATCGGCATCGGCGGCGGTTCCATCTGCATCACCCGTGAAACAAAGGGTATCGGACGCGGCCAGGCAACAGCGGTCATTGAAGTAGCGAAAGAGCGTGACAAGTATTTCGAAGAGACTGGCATCTACGTTCCGATCTGCAGCGACGGCGGCATTGTCTACGACTATCACATCGTTCTGGCTCTTGCCATGGGTGCAGACTTTGTCATGCTCGGCAGATATTTCTCCAGATTTGAGGAAGCACCAGGCGCCAAGATGACGATCAATGGATCCATCGTCAAAGAATACTGGGGCGAAGGTTCCAACCGTGCCAAGAACTGGCAGAGATATGATCTCGGCGGCAAGGGCAAGCTTTCCTTCGAGGAAGGCGTTGATTCCTACGTTCCGTATGCCGGTCCGTTAAAGGACAACGTCATCATGACAACGTACAAGATCAAGTCGACGATGTGCAACTGCGGCGCTCTCTCCATTCCCGAGCTGCAGGAGAAAGCCTGCCTGACGCTGGTATCTTCCACATCGATCGTAGAAGGCGGCGCGCACGACGTCATTGTCAAAAACAAAGACACAAGTTATCAGCAGTAAACACGCAAACTGAAAAGGAGACTGCGGTCTCCTTTCATTTTGCCTGTCTGTGCAGTCCGGCTTTTGTCTTCCGGTATTCTTCCATTTCTGCTTTCAGGTCATGGAAGACAGCGTCTTCGCCGCGTTCTGCAATGTCCCGCAGAATGGCTTCCAGTCTGGCTGCTGTCTTTTCATGCATGTAGAAGCGGTCGTTTCTGGTCAGATAGTATTCCAGCGCGCTCGCCTTTGTATACTTTTCTTTCTGATAGATGCGGCAGGCAGCCACCCGGTCGCATACCATCTCCACCAGCATCGGAAAGGGCATTTCGATCGGCTGCCATTTTCCTTCGATCATATCCTGGTAGTATTCCCAGTGATGGCGGTTTCTGCCTTTGTGATGAAGCCATCCTTCTGAGTAGCCGTACAGTTCTTTTTCATACATATACGGCGATCTTGTACCCTGGAAGTAGCGGATGCTGACAAACAGCTCGGCAGGGGAATACTTGGAAAGATCATGCGTCAGTCCCTGTCTGTACAGACCGCACTTAAAGCAGTTTTTCATAACTTCATGACGGTGCTGTCCGACAGTCTTCAGATGCAGTATGGTTTTTTCCAGGATTGATTTCTCTTCCATATTGAATATTGTAAGACAAAAAGGCGGAATTACCAACATTTCTGCAATTCATAACAGATTATGATAAAATACCAACAGGAGAAAACCATGAATCGTCACGAACTCAGAGAAAAAGCTATGATTACCGTCTATCAGTATCTGCTCGTCAGAAGAGATGAGGATGAACTGATGGAAGATGTTTTTGATATGCCTGTTGACAGCATAGATCCGTATTTTGCATCGATCATCAGGAATTCCATTGAACACGAAGAAGAATATGCCGGATATATCGGACGCGTCCTGGAAGGATGGTCCTATGATCGTCTGGGATATATTGAAAAAGCGATCCTTCTGAACGGATGCTCGGAATTTGCGCTGAAGCAGATCGCTGCATCGATCATCATCGATGAATCTGTTGAGATCGCAAAAAAATACTGCGATGAGGATACTTACAAACTGATCAACAGTGTACTGGATGTCATATGAGTCAGAACCGGAAAGCCGCTAAAGTAAGCGCTCTTGTTCATTATCTGAAACAGAAACTGGAAAGTGACGGTATTCTGCACGGCATTCTCGTTGAAGGTGAAATGTCCAACCTGCGCAAGCCATACACAGGTCACTGGTATTTTTCATTGAAAGATGAGAAAGCTCAGATCAATGCCGTCATGTTTGCGTCTGCCAACCGAAGGCTGCGCTTTGAACCGAAGAACGGCGACAAAGTGATTGTCAGGGCGGATGTGAGTGTTTATGAAGCAGGCGGCGCGATGCAGCTGATCGTTTCCGATATGTCTCCATACGGCATCGGTGATCTGTACCGCCAGCTGGAGATCCTGAAAGAAAAACTTCTCAAGGAAGGCCTGTTTGCTGCGGAGCACAAAAAACCGCTGCCTCCGTATCCGATGAATGTCGCGCTGGTGACCGGAAACAACACAGCCGCCAGAGAAGATGTTCTGATCACGATCCGGAAGCGCTGGCCGGCTGCAGAAGTGCATGAATATCCATGTCCCGTACAGGGAAATGACGCACCGCCGAAGATCATAGAAGCACTTGATCAGGCGGATCAGGGCGGACATGATGTGATCCTTCTGGTCAGAGGCGGCGGGTCGATCGAGGATCTCTGGTGTTTCAACGATGAAATGCTGGCCCGGAAGATCTATGCACTCAATACACCCGTTGTAACAGGGATCGGTCATGAGATCGATTTTACACTTGCGGATTATGTCGCTGATGTCAGAGCGAATACACCGACCGGCGCGGTTGAGCTCGCAATGCCGGATCAGGCTAAAGTACTTGCTTCTCTGAGAGACAGCAGGAAGCGTATCTCTTATGTCATACAGACGCGGCTGAAAAATGAACAGACGCTTCTGCAGAGACATCTCAGCAGCGGCATCTTCCAGCATCCGGAGCGCATGTGGACAGAACAGGCGCTGATGCTTGACCATTATATGATGAGATTCATGCAGTATCCCGAGCGGATCAGTACACAGCGGCAGACGCTGAACCTTGAAAAGCAGGAGTTCCATCGACATATGATCCAGCGGTTCCGGCAGATCACGGAACAGCTGAACGATTTACAGAACAGTCTGACGGCTTCCGTCAGCACCAGGATCAGGGAGGAAGCGCATCTGACTGAGATACAGCGGAACGGGCTGCAGACAGGAATGAAAACTGTTCTGGGCCTGAAGCGTCAGGATATGGAAAAGCAGGCTGCTCTTCTGGATGCGTATTCACCGCTGAAGATCCTTTCCAGGGGCTACAGCGTTGTTTCATCAGACGGTCATGTCATCACTTCATCGGAAGATGTTCAGAAAGGCGATCTGCTTCAGATCAGACTGTATCAGGGAAGCGTAGAAGCTTCTGTGATCAATACGGAGACAGAAAATGGCAAAGAAAGAAATGAAATATGAAGAATCCATGAAGCGGATCGGCGAGATCGTTGATCTTCTTCAGAAAAATGAACTGCCGCTGGATGAAGAGATCCAGATGTTTGAAGAAGGACTGGAACTGATCCGTGAATGTGAAAAGAAGCTTTCAGGATATGAAAAGCAGGTCAGTGAGATCCTTGCAAAGAACGGCGGTGAAGCAGATGCTTGATTTTGATAAACTCCTGGAAGAGAGGATCCTCCGTCTTCCGGAAAGCAGAGTCAGAGACGCCATGCAGTATTCACTGATGGCCGGCGGTAAACGGATCCGCCCGGCGCTTCTGTATGCAGTCGTGGAAGGATATGGCGCTGACAGGAGCATTGCGGATGAATATGCATGCGCACTTGAAATGATCCACACGTATTCGCTGATCCATGATGATCTTCCTGCCATGGACAATGACGACCTCAGAAGGGGGAGGCCGACATGTCATAAGCAGTTTGATGAAGCAACAGCGATCCTGGCCGGCGACGGCCTGCTCACCTATGCGCCGATGCTGACGCTGCAGTCGAAATGCAGTGCAGAGACCATCTGCAAATGCACGAAGATCCTTCTGGATATGGCCGGTGCTGCCGGCATGGTCCTTGGCCAGTGCCTTGATATGAAAGAAGAGACCGGCGTAACTGACTGGGAAGCACTGAAAGAAGTGCACCGCAACAAGACCGGATGTCTGCTGAGCGCACCGCTGATGATTGGCGCTGTCTTGTGCGGACATGAAGAAGATGCGGAAAAATGGCATTCTGTCGGCATTACCGCCGGACTGGCGTTCCAGATCCAGGACGATATCTTCGATGTCAGACTGACACCGGAAGAGTTCGGCAAAAGCACATCTGACACAGGCAATGACAAAGTCACAAGCGTAACACTATTGGGGATAGAAAACGCTGAAGATATGATGAATCGTCTTTATGACGAGGCTGAAGAGGCTGTAAGATCAATGGAAGATTTCAATCAGAAACCACTGCTGAAGCTGATCACAGATATCAGAGAACGCAGAAAGTAGGAGGTTTTATGAATCTTTATGAGATCACAGGTCCGGAATTTCTGAAAGATCTTTCGATTCATGAATTAGAAGAACTCAGCGGAGAGATCCGCCGTTTTCTGATTGATTCAATTTCAAAGACCGGCGGACATCTTGCCAGCAACCTTGGCGTCGTTGAACTGACGATCGCGCTGCATTATGTCTTCAACAGTCCGAAAGATAAAATTTTCTTCGATGTAGGACACCAGTGTTATACGCACAAGATCCTGACCGGCAGGGCATCACAGTTTCCGACCCTGCGCCAGTATGAAGGTCTGAGCGGCTTTGAAAAGAGAAGAGAAAGCATTCATGATATCTGGGAAGCCGGACACAGCTCAACATCTTTAAGTGCGGCTCTTGGCATGGCTGTCGCCAGGGATCTGGATCAGCAGAATTACTGCATCGTTCCGGTCATCGGTGACGGTGCTCTTTCCTCCGGCATGGCGCTGGAAGCTCTGAACCAGATCGGTTCTGAAAAGAAAAATATCATCATTGTTTTCAATGATAACAATATGTCGATCTCCCGCAATGTCGGCGGCATGACAGACAGTTTTTCCAAGCTGCGTTCCTCCAAGACATATACAGTGATCAAATCCAATGTGAAAAAGAATCTGCGTTCCAATGACTTCGGAAAATCGATCTACAGCGGTCTGAAGATCTTCAAGGACGCGATCAAGGACGTTGTCATCCACGGCGGCATTTTCGAGGAATTCGGCCTTGACTATATTGGACCGGTCGACGGTCATAATCTGACGGATCTGATCCAGATCCTGGAAGCGGAAAAGAATCATGAAGGTCCGATCGTGATCCATGTCATTACAAAAAAGGGCAAGGGATATCCGCTCTGTGAGAATGATATGAATGGGTACTGGCATGGCGTCGGACCGTTCAATGTGAAGACAGGCAAGCCGCTTGCGTCCATTCCGGAAAAGTCATCTACCTGGGCAGGCGTCATGGCGGATACGCTGCTGAAGCTGGCGGAACATGATCCTGATATCACCGCTGTCTGTCCCGCCATGGTGACCGGCAGCTCGCTGGAGAAGTTCTTTGCCCGGTTCCCAAAGAGAAGCTTTGACTGCGGCATCGCTGAGGAACATGCGGCTACATTCTGCGCCGGCATGGCGATCGCCGGCAAGCGGCCGTATTTCTCTGTTTACAGTTCCTTCCTGCAGCGGGCGTATGACCAGATCAATCATGATATCTGCCGCATGGATCTGCCGGTCGTGATCGGCATTGACCACGCTGGTCTTGTCGGAGATGACGGAGAAACACATCAGGGTATATTTGATGTCGGTCTGCTGGAACCGATCCCGCATCTGATCTTCTCGCAGCCTTCTGACGCGTTTGAAGCTGCATCGCTTCTCAAAACAGCATTTTCACAGGAACATCCGTTTGCGATCCGTTATCCGAAGGGAATTGTCAGCATTGCCGGCATGAAAGAACCGGAGATCATTCCGGTCGGTACCTGGACGGTCTTCAATGACGCTGAATCAAATCATGTTGCGATCCTGACGTATGGCGAAAACTTCGGCAGGATCTGTACAAAGGTCACTGTCAACACTCTGCCGTATACAGTCGTCAACTGCCGGTTCTTCAAACCGATCGATAAAGACATGATCGACCGTCTGTGCAAAGCCGGCAAAGCTCTGATCGTTTATGAATCTGATCTGATGAACGGCGGACTCGGCAGTATGATCCTGACGTACATGAATGAGAAAAATTATAAAAATACTGTGAAGATTATCGGCATCGGCGATGTATATGTAGAGCAGGGGAGCAGCCGCCAGCTGCGCCGCATGCTTGGAATTGATACGGATATGGTGCTGAAAACTGCGGGTGAACTGGAAAAAGAGACTGTATGCTGAAACATCTGTTCATTAAAAACTTTGTGCTGATCGATGAACTGGAACTGGATTTCCATTCCGGTTTTTCCGTGTTTACGGGAGAAACAGGCGCCGGAAAATCGATCCTGATCGACGCGATCTCACTGCTGTCTGCGGAAAGAGCCAGCACTTCTTTCGTCATGAAAGGAAAAGAGAAAGCGATCATCGAAGGAACTTTCGCACTCAGGAAGGATTCGCACGCAGCAAAGGTTCTCGATGAAGCCGGTTTTGAACAGGATGAAGAACATACATTTACAAGAGAGATCTCTGCCTCAGGCAAAACAAGCGCAAGGATCGATCACAGGATCGTCACGCTTTCGCTGATGCGCGACTGTCTGAAGAACGAGATCGATATTCACGGACAGAGAGACAACGCGTATCTGCTGAATACAGCCAATCATGTCCGTCTTCTTGACGCATATATCAGTCAGCCGGAAGTCTGTCAGGCTGTCCGAAGCGCATATGAAAAATATGACGCTCTTCAGAAAGAAAAAGAATCTGCTTTGCAGGATACCTACAATGAAAGTGATCTTGAATTCTTCCGCTATCAGCTGAATGAGATCGAAAGCACAGCGCTGCAGGAAGGGGAGGAGGAAGCTCTCCTTGAAAAAGAAAAACAGTATAAGAGCGTAAAAGAATCCTTTGAAAGGATCCAGGGAATCCTTTCCCTGTATGACGAGTCTGTCTCTTCTGATCTGTATGAGATCCATAAAAATGTCAGTCATCTGCCTTCCGGAGAAACAATGGATAAAATTGCCCAGATGACCGCAGACAGCTATTATTCTTTATCCGAAGCAATGGATCTGCTCAGAGGCATGATCGAAGAAATGGACCTGAGTGAAGAAGAGATCGACCGCATGGAAGAAAGACTTTATACCATTCAGAAACTGAAGCGGAAATACGGCCGTTCATACCAGGCAATCATGGAAAAGAAAGAGGAACTGGAAACGCAGATCGAACGCATCGCTCACCGACAGGAATACCTTGATCAGATCGACAGGAAAATCCAAAAGGCATTC
Organism: Solobacterium sp.; assembly: GCA_024680365.1. Classification (GTDB taxonomy): domain Bacteria; phylum Bacillota_I; class Bacilli_A; order Erysipelotrichales; family Erysipelotrichaceae; genus Bulleidia. Next base: position 3,882 of record JAILCN010000100.1, on the reverse strand, counting down.
CAGGACTACAAACAGAAAGCCTCTGCGCTTTCCGCTCTCAGAAAGAAGAAAGCACCGGAACTGGATCAGAAGGCAGCTGCACTGCTGAAGGAACTGATGCTCGAAAATGCGGATTTTCATACAGATCTTTCTGAAAAAGAACCTTCCGCAAACGGAAGCGACAGAGTGGAATTCATGATCCGCATGAACAAGGGCGAAGATCTCAAGCCGCTTTCCAAAACAGCCAGCGGCGGTGAACTGAGCAGACTGATGCTCGGACTGAAAGTCATCTTTACCGGACTGCAGGGAGTTGAAACCGTTATTTTTGATGAGATCGATACCGGTGTCAGCGGACCTGTTGCGACCGCGATCGGCAGAAAGATGCATCAGCTTTCTGAAACATGCCAGGTATTCTCAGTTACGCATCTGGCCCAGGTGGCAGCCTGCGCAGATACGCATTACTTTGTTCTGAAAAAAGATGATGATGCGCGTACGAGAACTTCTGTATCAATTCTTGACCATGACGGCATCATTCATCAGCTGGCGCTGATTGCCAGCGGAGAGGCGACGGATACCTCTCTGAAAGCGGCAGAAGAACTGTACCGGAGGAATCATTCCTGATGGCCAGAGTATATTTTCATATTGATCTGAATGCTTTTTTTGCGAACGCTGAAGTACTGCTGGATCCTTCTCTGAAGGGGAAACCGCTTGTTGTTTCCGGCAGGACACGGCGTTCTGTCGTTTCCACAGCAAGCTATGAAGCCAGGAAATTCGGCATTCACAGCGCCATGCCCGTCGCTGAAGCAATGAAGAAATGCCGTGACCTGACCATTGTGGAAGGCCACTATGAGTGGTACAGGACGCTTTCAAAGCAGTTTATCGGGATCATCAGCAGCTATACGGATGAGATCGAACAGGCCAGCATCGATGAGTGCTACGCGGATATGACGGAAGAGATCCGGAAATATGAGAAGCCGCTTGATCTTGCCTGGAAGCTGCAGAGACAGATCCTGCAGGAAACCGGGCTTCCGTGTTCCATCGGCATCGGTCCGAACATGTTCCTGGCCAAGATGGCATCTGATATGAAAAAGCCGCTTGGCATCACCGTATTAAGGATCCGGGAAGTTTCCCAGAAACTCTGGCCTCTGCCCATCAGCGAAATGCGCGGCATCGGCAGCAAGACCGTTCCCCTGATGGAAGAGCTCGGCATTCATACGATCGGTGATCTTGCCAATTTCAAAGATAAAGCCGCTCTTTCTTCTGTATTTGGCAAGAATACAGAGGAAATCATACGCAGGGCGAACGGATATGATGACCGGCAGATCGTGACAGAGCGCGACGCGAAATCGATGGGTGTTTCCGAAACGCTGCTGGAAGACGTGACTGATTACGATGAGATCCGAGGACTGATCCGGTATCTTTCCAGAAAGCTTTCAGAGCGGCTGAAAACATCACGAAAAGCCGGACACCGTGTATCTGTCCGCATCTGCTACTATGATTTCCGCAACAACGACCGCTCTGCCCATACAGATCAGGCTGTTTTCAAAGCGGATGATCTGTTTCTGCAGGCGATCTCGCTGTTTGATGATTCCTGGGATGAAGGGGAAGCTGTACGTCTGATCGGAATTTCCGTCGGTGATTTTCTGAGTGAAGACCAGATCTTTACACAGATCGGCCTCTTTGACGAACCGGAAGACAGACACGAAGAAACTGACAGCATCCTGTCTGACCTTAACAGACTTGCCGGAACTAAATCATTTGTCAGAGCGTCTTCACTGCTCAGGGAGAACAGCCATGAAAATAGATGACGCACTGAAGGAATACTTTCTTCATATTCAGGTCAATGAAGGAAAAAGCAGAAGGACGGTCAGTTCATACCAGAATGACCTTTCGCAGTATGCCGCGTTTCTGAAAGAAAACGGCTGTGAAGACACCAGTGAGATCAGTTCCCAGCTGATCGATCAGTTTATTGTCAGAGAGCTTTCTGTCAAAAAGTCTTCTTCTGTCGTGCGCATGGCTGCAGCCATCCGCTCCTTTCACAAAGATCTGTCTTTTATGCATGATGAAGAAGATCCCAGTCTGAATCTGACGGTCCATAAGGATGTGAAAAGTCTGCCTGTCTACTGCACGGTCGAAGAGATCCGGACGCTGATGGATTCTTTTGACGACAGTGACCCGAAGCAGTTTCTTGATCACGCCGTCCTTGAAATGATCTACGCGTGCGGACTGCGGGTCTCGGAAGTCACATCACTGACACTCAACCGCACAGATCTTGACAGCGGCAGACTGCGGGTGCTTGGAAAAGGGGATAAGGAACGGATCGTGCCGATCCCTTCCGGCAGCGTCCCGCTTCTGAAAAAGTACCGGGATGTCCTGCGTCCGGTCCTTGTGAAAGGCAGGACTTCACTGTTTTTTGTCAACAGATACGGACGGCGCCTCACACCACGCTATGTAGAAAGTATGCTACAATCGAAATGTACAGAACTGGGATTCCAGAAACATATCACGCCGCACAAGCTGCGGCACAGCTACGCGACGCACATGCTGCAGGGCGGTGCTGATCTGAGAAGCATTCAGGAGATCCTCGGACACGCCAATATTTCGACAACTGAGATCTATACACATGTGCAGAACAAGCAGCTGTTTGATAATTACGCGAAATTTCATCCCGGAGAAAAAGGAGATCTGTTTGATGACAAAGAATAATTATAAAAAGTACAGAAGAATCTTCACGATCGTTGTTGATTCCTGGGGATTCGGTTCAGCGCCTGACAGTGCTGCCTACGGTGATGACGGAGCTGATACAGCCGGACATATCGCTGCGGCTGTCGACAAGCTGCAGCTGCCCGCGATGCAGAAAATGGGTGCATTCAATCTGAAGCATATCAGACATGTTCCGCCTGTCAGAAATACGACCGGATACTGCCTGAAGATGCGTGAGGCATCCAATTCAAAGGATACGATGACAGGCCACTGGGAAATGATGGGTCTGTACATTCCCGAGAAATTCATTACCTTTACGGATACCGGTTTTCCGCCGGAACTGATCGCTGAGCTGGAAGAAAAAACCGGACACAAAGTCATCGGAAACAAAGCAGCTTCCGGTACGGAGATCCTTGAAGAACTGGGTGAAAGACATCTGAAGACCGGTGAGATGATCGTTTATACATCTGCCGATTCTGTCCTGCAGATCGCAGCCAGCGAAGAAACATTCGGACTGGATGAACTGCTGCGCTGCTGTGACATCGCCCGTGAGATCACGATGAAGCCGGAATGGAAAGTCGGCCGCGTCATTGCCCGTCCGTTCGTCGGCAAAACAAAGGATACGTTCACCAGAACAGCAAACCGCCATGACCTGGCACTGAAGCCGACCGGCAGAACAGTCCTGAACGATCTGAAAGACAGCGGCTATGATGTGATCGCGATCGGCAAGATCAATGATATCTTCGTTGGAGAAGGCATCACGGAATATATGCACAGCAAATCCAGTGTAAACGGAATGGAACAGACGATCGAGACTGCGCAGCGTGATTTCTGCGGACTGTGCTTTGTCAACCTGGTCGACTTTGATGCCAAATGGGGTCACCGCCGCAATCCGGAAGGATACGCGCGTGAACTGGAACTGTTTGATGATAAGCTGACAGAGCTTCTGCCGTATCTGAAAGATGATGATCTGCTGATGATCACAGCAGACCACGGCAACGATCCGACCTGGACAGGCAGCGACCATACAAGAGAGCTGGTGCCGCTGATCATGTACACTCCTTCATTCAAAGGAAGCGGGATCCTGCGGGAAAGCGATACGTTTGCGGATCTTGGCGCAACGATCGATGACAATTTCAATGCCGGAACACCTGCCAACGGAACAACACTATTGCATTATCTGATCTAGAGCGGACGATG
>JAILCN010000043.1 GCA_024680365.1 Solobacterium sp. | reverse complement strand
GAATGTTCTTTCCATCGACCGGATCAGGATCCTCCTGAACCAGATCCGCAGTGAAAATGTCAGTATCGCCGCCTACTATGAAACATACCGCAGCCTTCTGCTGGAAGTGCTCGGCAGCTTTATGGATCCTTCCGCGACACTGCAGAAACGGATGGACAGTTCAACAGACAAGATGCTGGAGAACATCGTGATCACGATCTCTCACAAAATGTATCTGGAAAAATACTTTGATCTTTACGAAAACGAAGAAAGCATGCAAAAAGCCGGCTGATGCGCCGGCTTTTATGTTATTCAAGTTTTGCACCGCAGCGGGAACAGAAGAAGAAATCCGCATCATCCGACAGCTCCGCACCGCAGACAGGACAGTATTTCAGTTTCCGCTGAGGCTTGAGAATATCCGATACGATATCATCCGCACTTTCCGGAAGCTCGATCTCTTCATCATCAGGAAGCAGATCTTCCTCAGGTTCCGGCATCACTTCTTCCGGAATGACAGCAGTCTCTTCCGGTTCCGTTTCTTCCGGTTCAGGCAGGATCTCCTCCGGAATGATCACCGGTCCTTCACGGACAGGTTCATCCGGAACTGCTTCCGGTTCCTCCGGCAGGATCTCTGTTAACGGCGCGCTGACAGGCTCTTCCGCAATACTGACAGGTTTTTCCGTTTCCGGAAGCGTCATGAAGTTTGCCCGGACAACAGTGTCTCTCTCCTCCGGTTTTCTTTCACCGCAGGTCTCACAGAAACGGGACGTATTCACGGTACCGCATTTCGGACATTTCCATCCGGCAGGCTGCGCTGCCGCAGGTGCTGCAGCCGGTGCCGGTCTGACTTCTTTCACCGGCTCATGCGGAATGACAGGTTCATCATCCTCTTCTTCCCCTGCTGAGAACAGTTTTCTGCGGCGGATATAATACACGATGTTCAGCACTGTATAGATGATCTGCAGAGCAAGACCGATGACGGTCACGATCCTCAGACCGGTCAGCCAGCCTTCCGAGACCTCATGCAGGCCCAGGAACACCTGCAGGTAGACGGCAGCGATGCCCATCTTTATGCCCCACGTATTGACTGCATAGAAGCCGAAACCCGCAGCGGCCAGCAGAAGGATCAGCAGCAGGATCCAGCTCACCAGGCTATATACACGCCAGGAGAAGAAGCCCACCCAGGCGCACACAGACAGCAGGAAGATCACAAAGACAGCCAGGAAGGTCCCGGCCACCGGCCAGAACATGCTGCCAAGGGAATAGATATCAGCGCCCATATGTGCCAGCAGAGGCGCGAAGAAATGCGGCAGGCGCAGCGGAAGTCCGGTCAGCTCCGCGAACATGGAAACAAGTACAAAACCGCTGGACAGGATCATCAGAGGCAGGATCAGGATCTGAACGAACCGGTGCCATTTCAGCGGTGTATTTTTACGGTCAGTATATTTCATAGCATCAACCTCTTATTACTCTTCATTTTACTATGAAAAACAGAACGAAACGTTATTTTTCGTTCTGTTCTTTTTCATATTTCTTCAGGATCTTTTCTTCTTCTTTGCTTAAGACATGTTTCGCAAACAGGTCCGGACGCTTTTCCCTGGTCAGAAGAAGCGACTGCAGGATGCGCCATTCCCTGATTTTTGCATGGTTGCCGGAAAGCAGGATATCCGGCACTTTATCGCCGTTATAATCCGCCGGCTGGGTATACTGAGGATATTCCAGCAGACCGTTCTCATGGGACTCTTCTTCCGTGCTGCCTTCCGTGATGCTGCCGCGCAGCAGACGGATCACAGAGTCCATGATCACCATTGCCGGCAGTTCGCCGCCGGTCAGGACATAGTCACCGATGCTGACGCACTCGTCCGCGTACTTCTCAATTCTGTGGTCCAGTCCTTCATAATGTCCGCACAGAAAGATCAGATGATCCTTCCGGGCATATTCATGCGCTTTTTTCTGACTGAAGGCTGTCCCTGCCGGCGACATCAGAAGCGTATAGCTGTTTTCCTGCTTTACGCTGTTCAGCGCGTCAAGGACAGGCTGGACCTTCATCACCATGCCTGCCCCGCCGCCGAACGGCGAATCGTCGACATGCCTGTATCTGTCATGCGCAAAATCCCTGATCTGTACGAATTCCACTTCCGCCAGTCCCCGGCTGATCGATCTGCCGACAATAGACGTAGACAGGAAATCATTGAACATCTCAGGAAACAGTGTCAGTACCGTGATCTTCAAATCAGACCCTCCATCACATGGATCGTGATCATATCCTCATCAAAATCAACATCCTTGATAAATGCCGGCACGAACGGAACCAGGACTTCTCTGCCCTCTTCCGTTTCAATGCGCAGACGGTTCTGACTGAGGGAGGTCTCCTCCATGTCGATCACAGTTCCGATCACAGTTCCATCTTCACCGCGCACTGTCATGCCCACCAGATCGCTCTGATAGTATTCACCTTCCGGCAGATCTTCCCTGTCATCCGCGTCGATGCAGATCAGATCATTTTTATACTGCTCGGCAGTATTGATGCTGTCGATCTCTTCCAGGGTGACAAGCGTATGATTTTTATGGAACCGGCATGCTTTGGCCGTGAACGGAAGATACTGTCCGTCATGGTAAATATATACCGTGTTTCCTTTCTCATACCGTTCCTCGTCAAAATCCGACCAGCTCTCCACCTTCAGCTCGCCTTTGATCCCGTGAGTGTTTACGATTTTTCCGATGCTGATATACTCCATGATACCTCCCTTCGAAAAAGGATGCTGACAGCATCCTAGATCTCTTCAAATTTGATTGTGACTTTCTTGTTCTCAGCATGGGACGCGACTGACATCACCTGTCTGAGAGCACTTGCCATCGAACCTTTTTTTCCGATCAGACGCGCAATATCATCATCCTTGGCGTAAACGTGAAGAACAACTTCCTTCTCGTTCATGCTCGGCATGACGCGCACATCCAGATTTTCCTTGTCCTCGACCATCGGTCTGACAAGGTCCATCAGTACCTGGTCAAGTTCTGCCATAGAACTCAGCCCTTCTTCTTCGCTGCAGCTTTTTCATCATGGAACTGCTTCATGATGCCCTGAGCGGAGAGAATGTTGCGGACTGTATCAGAAGGCTGTGCGCCCTTTTTCAGCCAGTCAAGTGCCTTTTCAGCGTCAACATGAACCTCTGCCGGCTCTGCTGTCGGGTTGATATATCCGACTGTTTCGATCTCACGTCCGTCTCTGCGGATACGAGCGTCGCAGGCTACGATACGATATCTGGGAGCCTTCTTCGCACCCATTCTTTTCAGACGTAATCTAACTGCCATATAGTTTTTCCTCCTTGTCAACATGGACCATTATAGATACACGAAAACAAGCTGTCAAGCATTTTTACTTGACAGCTTATGATCAATATCTTCCTTTTTTCTTTTTCTTGTACTGACCCATCATCCGCGGATCACGAATACCGTTTGGCAGACCGGCAGGAAGATTGCCCGGCGCGTTATTCATCATCTTTTCCAGGTTTTCTTCATTCAGTCCGCCGGATCTCTGCAGAGAACCGAGCTGATCCATGGCCTTCTTCATCCGGCTGTACTGGTTGATCAGCTTGTTGACTTCATTGATGCTTGTGCCGCTGCCTGCCGCAACTCTTTTCTTCATGCTGCCGCGCATTCTTTCAGGATTGGCACGTTCTGCCTTTGTCATTGACTGGATGATCGCTTTGATATGCTTCATCGCACCGGATGCCTGCGGCTCATCAAGCATTGCTGCATACTGGTTCATGCCGGGCATCATCTTCATAATGCCGCTGAGCGGGCCGAGCTTCTCGATCATTTCAAACTGCTTCAGCATGTCGTCCATCGTATACTGGCCGTTCATCATTCTCTCGGCCATCTTCTCCGACTCTTCCATGTCGAACTTTTCCTGTGCCTTTTCGACGAGCGAAACGATATCGCCCATGCCCAGGATGCGGTCCGCCATACGTTCCGGATGGAACATGCCCATATCATCGATCTTTTCGCCTTCACCGACGAACTTGACCGGAACACCGGTGATCTTCTTGACAGAGAGAACACCGCCGCCTCTGGAGTCTCCGTCAAACTTCGTCACGACAAGTCCGGTCAGAGGCAGAGCCTCACGGAATGCCTGGGCGACATTGACGATGTCCTGACCGGTCATCGCGTCAACCGTCAGAAGGATCTCATCCGGCTGTACGAGCGCGTTGATCTGACGCAGCTCATCCATCAGTTCCTGATCGATATGGAGACGTCCTGCCGTATCGATGAAGACGGTGTCATATCCTTTCTCCTGCGCGTAGCGCATGCCCTGACGGACAGCTTCCACTGCCGGTGTCGATACGCCGAGCGTAAAGACTTCGGTATCGATCTCACGGCCCAGTGTCTGCAGCTGTTCAATGGCAGCCGGACGGATCACGTCAGCAGCGATGAGCATGCATTTCCGGTCCATCTTCTCTTTGCAGATCTTGGCGATCTTGGCAACGGACGTTGTTTTACCGGTACCCTGCAGACCCACAAGCATGATCACTGTCATGCCGGATTCTTTAAAATTAAGAGATGCATCATCGGTACCAAGGAGCTCAACGATCTGATCATGTACGATCTTGACGAGCTGCTGGCCCGGTTCCACGCTGTTCAGTACGTCTTCACCGCGTGCCTTTTCCCTGATATCCTCAAGGAATGATTTGACGATCCTGTAGTTCACATCTGCTTCCAGAAGCGCGAGACGCACTTCCTTCAGCATATCTTCCATATTCGCATCCGTGAGCGTGCCTTTGCCGGCAACGTTACGCATCGCTTTATTCAGTCTTTCGCTTAATGAATCAAACGCCATACTTTAAGCCTCCATATCTGTAAACGAGACTATTCTACCACAGAAAAATCAGTCTTTCGACTGATCCTCCCCCGTTCATCGGATATGTGTGACTTTTTCTGCGATCACTTCACAGTTGTAATAAACATTCTCTTCCTTTTCAAAGGCAGAAGACTGCAGCCTTCCGCGGATCGCCACCACGCTGCCCGGCAGACAGTGCTCCGCGCATTCCTCGGCAATGCCGCGCCAGAGAACGACCCGGAAGGTATCCGTTGTCAGTGTTCCGTCTTCATTTCTGAAGGGACGGTCCACTTCCACCAGCATATACGCGATGGTATTTCCTTTCGACGTCGTTCTGATCTCCGGCTTCTCCTTGACTCTTCCAACAATGATGCATGAACTCAGCATATCTGATCCTCCTTACGGACCTATTGTTTCAAGTCAGAAGCAGAACCGCAAAGCTGCCAAACTGCATCCGGCAGTCAGAAAAAGCAGATATCCGCCGGGGAAATCTGCTTTTTTGTCTCATTTCATGCAAATTAAGACAGTTCAGTCAAGATGCAGGAATGCCCTGATCTTTCTGGCTCTTTCAATGGAGCGACGAGCCTTTTTGATATCTCTTGCCCACCGGCAGCTGCCGTGACAGTCAGAACATGAGCCGGAACAGGAATCCAGCCCGGTTCTCATCAGATAAATTACGTCCGCAATGACCACCGCAGCGATCAGAAGCAGTACGATCCACGAAGACAGATTCATGTTTCACCTCCGGCTATCATCATACCTGAACATTCATCTTTGTCAATTAGTATACTCTAACTCAATTTTGAAAAAGAAGAAGGATCCTACTCCTTCTTCATGTAAACCTCTCTTGGCTTGGAGCCCTGTGCTGGTCCGATCACACCGTGTTCCTCCAGTGCGTCGATCATTCTCGCAGCCCGGTTGTAGCCGATGCCGAAGCGTCTCTGCAGCAGAGATGTCGAAGCTTTCTGTGCCTCGATGACATATTCCTTTACTTCCTGGAACATCGGGTCTTCACTGACGGACGCAATGCCTGCTTCACCGTTCTCCACCCCTTCCAGCACGATGAATGCGTCATCATACATCGGCACAGCCTGCGCGGAAACATATTCCGTAATGCGGCGGACTTCCTCATCGGTAACAAAGACGCCCTGCACACGCATCGGACTGCTGGCGCCGATCGGCATATACAGCATGTCGCCGTAGCCAAGCAGACGCTCTGCACCGACATGATCAAGGATCGTACGGGAATCGGTTCCGGAAGAAACCGCGAACGCGATGCGGCTGGGGATATTGGCTTTGATCAGACCGGTGATGACATCGACTGACGGACGCTGGGTCGCAACGATCAGATGGATGCCGGCTGCTCTGGCCAGCTGGGTGATGCGCTGGATCGACTGTTCCACTTCCTTGCCGGCAACTGCCATCAGGTCGGCAAGCTCATCAATGATGACGACGATGTAAGGCATCGGCTTCGGTGCCGGTGATCCGTCTTCATTCGGAGCGCCGTTCTGGGCCTTCACCTTCTCGTTGTAGACTTCGATATTGCGCACGCCGCTCAGTGAGAAAATATTGTAGCGTTCATCCATGATCCTGACGATGATCTTCAGCGCGTTGGAAGCTTTGGCAGGATCGTTGATGACAGGAGCGATCAGATGCGGGATGTTCTGATACGGAGTGAACTCAACCTTCTTCGGGTCTACCAGCAGCATCTTCACTTCATCCGGTTTCGTTCTTAACAGAAGCGAGGTGATGATGGAATTCATGCATACTGATTTACCGGAACCGGTGGCGCCGGCGATCAGAAGATGCGGCATCTTGTCCAGCCGGCATGTCACGCATTCACCTAGCAGGTCTTTGCCGACAAAGAACATCAGCGGCTGGTTCTTGTCCCTGTCGCTCTGTTCGCGGATCAGTTCACGCATCTTGACCGGCGTGCTTTTGACGTTCGGGATCTCAACGCCGACAGCCGGACGGCCCGGGATCGGCGCTTCAATTCTGACGTCCTTCGCAGCCAGCTGCATTTTGATATTGTCTGTCAGACCGAGGATGCGGGAGATCTTGACGCTGGCATCCGGCTTGACTTCAAACTGCGTTACGGAAGGACCGATATGTGTATCGATCAGCTTTGCTTCGATATCGAAATTCCTGAGGATCTGGATCAGCAGCTCACCCTTCTCCCTGGCGGCTTCCTCGTTGATGCTGTTGGCATCACGCGGCGGCAGAGGATCCAGCAGAGCGCCGGAGACCGGCAGCCGGTACGGTTTGGTGGAACGCTTTTTCGGCGGCGCAGTTTTCTTCAGAGCGCCTTCCGCAGCCTGCCCGACAGCGGGCTGAACAGCTTCCGGCTGTACCTGCGGAACGATCTGTTCTTCTTCCACAGCATCTTCCGGTTCGACATCAGAATCATCATAGCCGGGATTCGAATACATTTCCTCTCTGCGCAGTTCATCGACATTGATGAATACGGAATCCTTGGAGGAAACAACTTTGCCGGGGATGGAAACGACCTGGATCTCCTGGGTCGGTTCATCCGCCCGGATATTCAGAAGCGTTTTGACCTGCGGCTTTTCTTCTTCTTTCTTCTTTTCTGTAAGGATCGTTACAGCGCTCGTATGATCCTGGGGATCATCCGCGCTGATCGCGACAAGTTTCTTTTTCCGGTGCTCGCTGATCATGTTCCAGAGATTTGCCGGTTCCTTTTCTTCCTCTTCTGTTTCTTCCGGCTCTTCCTTTTCCGGTGTCCGGAAGAATTCAACGAGGGTGTGCACAGCATTCTTATAGATCTCCAGCGGCACGGAAAGGATCGCCGCAATGATCAGAGCTGCGATGATCACAACGATCACGCCGATCCGTCCGAACAGCATTGACAGACATCCGTACAGGAACGCACCGACCAGACCGCCGCCGGCTTTCTCCGGCGGAACTTCTGCGAAGAACTCGCGGGCAGACGCCGCATAGCGGATAAAGACATCCATGCCGGTCTGCTCTTTCGCGGTGATCACGAATGTGCAGATCAGCAGCACCGTCAGGATGATGAGGATCATGCCGGCCGGGTTTCTGACTTCCTCCGCCTTGTTTTTTCTGCTCATCGCGTACAGGATATATACGCTGATGATCAGGGGAACGATCCAGAATATTTCACCAAACAGGAATCTCTGGATATTGTAAAGAAGCTTACCGACCGCTCCGGAACGGGTCAGGCCGATAATTGCAAACGCACAAAGGATCACGATCGTGATCCATTGTACGAGTTCAGCTCTTTTTTCTTTTTCTATCTGTGCCTGTGTTTTTCTAGCCACTTCTTACCTCTTGTCAATCCGCTGTATTGATCTCCACGATCGCCGGCAGGATCATCGGACGCTTGCCGGTCTCGCGCATCACATAGCGGGAAATCTTTTCTCTTGCCTCTGCTCTGACGCTCATGTTGTCATAGCGGCCGTCCGCAACAGCGTCGTCGATCGTCCGCTCCATGATGTTGCCGATCTCTTTGACGATATAATCGGCGTCTTTCAGATAGATCACGCCGCGGCTCTGAACATCCGGTCCGCCGATGATCTCTTTTGTCGTATGGTTGATCACGATACCGATGATGATCGCGCCGTCGGTGCTGAGCAGCTCTCTGTCCTTGAGGATCATGCCGCTTTCATCCAGTTTGTCACCGCCGTCGACCATGATGCTGTCAACTGCCACGGTATCAAACCGCCGCTCCAGCGTACCATCGTTCAGCGTCGCCACCTGGCCGTTGTCGATGACGATGATCCGTTCCGCATTATACCCCATGTTCAGCGCGATGTTCGCATTGGCGATCAGCTGGCGGTATTCGCCTTTGATCGGGATGTAATACTTCGGCTTCATCAGATAGATCATCATCTTCAGATCTTCGATGCTGGCATGCATCGTGAAGGTGCGCTTGGCGTCAACGGTCAGGACCCTGCCCGCTTCCTTGTACAGGTCGTCTTCCATGCTCGCTTCCGAACGTTCTGTGCCCGGAACAGCAGGAGAAGCGATGATGATGGTATCTGTCGATCTGAATTCGATGTTGTTGTCTTCCTTTGTCGCGATCTTATGCACTTTGCGGAAGATCGTCTTACCGGTGCCGGCGATGATGACAAGAACATTGTCCATGTCATTGCGGAACGCGGAAGGAGCGATCTCAAGACCGGCCGGAATATGATAGTATCCCAGCTTGGCCATGTCCGCCATCAGCGCACGCAGCTCGGTGTCATAGATCATGATCTTGCGGTTGTATTTGTTCGCAAGCTCCGTCACTTCAATGATCCGGTAGATGTTCTGATTGTACAGCGTGATGAAGATCCTGCCTTCAGAATCTTCAAAATACTGTTCGATCGTTTCCGTGATCCTGTGATGCGGCGCGGAATGACCTTCTCTGGTGGAACCGACAGACTCGCACATCAGTGCCAGTACGCCGGCGCTGCCGAGATCGGTAATATTGGTGATATCCATTTTGAAGGCTTCGTTCTTGGTGTCGTAGTCAACAATGAATTCACTGGAGTAAACAACAAATCCATCCGCTGTCTTAATTGCCACGCCGAAGCCGTCAGCGATCGACTGGGTCGTTCCGAATGTGCGGATCTCGGTATTTCCGATCTTGAACTTGGCATTTCTGAGCACCCGGTGGATGTTCAGGTCCTTCAAGCCAAGCGCCTTTGCCCTTCTCTCAAACATCAGGGCTGTCAGCGGTGCCATGTAAACAGGAACCTTCGGGATCTCCCGGATCAGATTCGGAAGCGCCGCCATGACGTCATCATGGCCATGAGAGATGAATACTGCCTTGATCCTGTCGCGGTTTTCGGAAAGATACCGGAAATCCGGGATGATCATCTCAACACCGAGCTGATCTCCGTCCGGGTACTTGATGCCCGCTTCCATTACAAATATATCTTCGTCATTCTCGATGACATACATATTCTTGCCGTCTTCGTCCAGACCGCCTAACGCAAAAATCCTGACTTTGCTCATAAATTATCCTCCGGATGGTGATGCCTCTTTGTTCTATTATATAAAAATCCTGCCTGTATCACAATGCCTCACCGTCCAGAGAAAAGCTGTGAACACCAGTAATTCTGACGTCCGCGATCTGATCTTTCAGATCCGCGCTTCCCCGGAAATTGACAAGTTTATTCTCTTCGCTGTAGCCGCTGAGAATATCCGGATTCTTTTTGGAAGGTCCTTCACACAGCACCTTCAGCGTCCTGCCGAGATATTTCTGGTTGTTCTGAGAAGCATGGTATGCCAGTCTGTCATTCAGGATCTGCAGACGCTCCTTTTTGACCTCTGCCGGAATGGTATCTTCCATCCTGGCGGCCGGCGTTCCTGCCCGCGGTGAATAGACAAACGAATATGCAAGATCAAATTTGCAGTAGTCGACCAGGTCCAGCGTCTTCTGGAACTGTTCATCCGTTTCCGACGGGAAGCCGACGATCAGATCGGTCGTAAACGTGATCTCGGGGATCAGCGCCTTCATCTCGTCATACAGTTTTTTATAGGTATCAGCCGTATATCCCCGGTTCATCCGCTTCAGGATCTCATCGCTGCCGGACTGCACCGGCAGATGCAGCGACTTCATGATATTCGGATAATTCTTCATTGCCAGGATCGTGGTGGAAGAATAGTCACGGGGATGGGAGGTATAGAAGCGGATCCGGTCGATGCCGGTCTCACCGCACGCTTCCAGCAGCTTTGTAAAGCCGTCTTCTATGCCGAGGTCTTTGCCGTAGGCATTCACGTTCTGGCCAAGCAGCACTGCTTCCCTGCGGCCGCCTGCCTTCAGCTCACGGATCTCGGCCAAGATATCCTCCTGTTTCCGCGAACGCTCTCTGCCTCTTGTGTAGGGAACGATGCAGTATGTGCAGAACTTGTCGCATCCGTACATGATGTTGACAAACCCCTTGCTGGAGCTGCTCCGGCGGACCGGAAGATTTTCAATGACCCTTCCTTCTTCGGAAAGCACTTCAATGACGCGCTTCTTTTCCGTCATCACCTGATGCAGCAGATCCGGAAAGCGGTCAATGTTGTGGGTGCCGAAGACAAGGTCGACCTGGGGATACTTCGCCATGATCCTTTCGACCACGACCGGCTCCTGAGCCATGCATCCGCAGATGCAGTACACCTTCTCCGGATGCTTCAGCTTCACCGGCTTCAGACTGCCGACTTCACCGAAGACATGTTCTTCGGCTGCCTGCCGCACAGCGCATGTGTTGAAGATCACGACATCAGCGTCTTCTGCTCTTTCCGCCATAGCAAAGCCCATCATCTCCAGCATGCCGGCAAGCGTCTCGCCGTCCCGGACATTTGCCTGACAGCCGTATGTCCTGACAAAGTATGTTTTCCCGCTGCCCAGCGTCGTGATCAGCCGGTCGGGCTGAAACAGTCCGTATTCAGTTCCCGCCGGGCCGCGCGTTCTTTTTGCGGCTGCCCGCTGATCGGGAAGTATATAGTTTTCTCTATCGTTTTTCATAGCATCATATTATAACAGAAATCATTCTGTTTCTCAGCATTTCTCACTTACAGAATGAGGCATAAAAAAACCGGCGGGCAAGCCGGTCTTTCATTCCTCTTTACTCAGAGATAGCTCCTACAGGGCAAGCTCCTGTGCAAGCGAGACATCCGATGCAGACATCTTCGTTGCAGTCAGCTTTTCCGTCCTCACCGAGAGCAATTGCGCCTACAGGGCATGTGCCTTCGCATGCGCCGCATCCGATGCAGAGATCCTTATCAACCTTTACTGCCATTATGAATTCCTCCTTCTGCTAAAAGTATATCACTTTGTTTTTTGATAATCCATGGTTTAATCCGTCTGATCATTTGGACGAATCTGGATGCGCTCGATCCGGACCGCGCGGTTTGTCGTGTCATCGGTCTGGATCAGCACGCCGCAGATGACAGCCGGGCTGGACGAAGGCGTAAACTGCGTATTCTGCAGACGGATATAGCGGTCGATGACTTCTTCCGTATCCCTGCCGAGAACACTGTCATAGGGTCCGCACATGCCCGCGTCGCTGATGAACGCGCAGCCCCTGATGATCCTTTCATCCGCTGTCTGTACATGCGTATGGGTACCGATCACTGCCGTCAGACGGTCGCAGAAGTAGTTTGCGAATGTGATCTTCTCACTGGTCGTTTCCCCGTGAAAGTCCACCACGATCACATCTGCTTCGATCGTATCAAGAAGCGTTTCCGTCATGCGGACCGCAGGAAGTGTTTCCATGTTCATGAAAACAGACCCGATCACATTCACCACAGCTGTTTTCTTTCCGCAGACTTCTCTGATGACATACCCATGACCCTGCGTACCGGGAAGATTCAGCGGCCTGAGCAGATTCGGACAATTTCCGAAATTCCGGATAATGTCTTTTTTGGAAAAAACATGATTGCCGGTCGTTACCACATCTGCGCCGGCACTGACCAGCTCCTGATAGATCCCCGCGATAATACCTTTCCCATGCGCTGCATTTTCCCCGTTCACAATTGTCAGGTCCGCCTCATACTTTTCTTTCAGTCCGGGCAGCTGCCTGATCAGTTCCGTGCGGCCGCTGCGCGCGACCACATCGCCAAAAAAAAGAATATTCATTAAAACCCTTCCGGCAGCATGACACTGTCATACAGCCTGGTGTATACAAACACGTGTACTTATAATACATACCTTTTTCATTTGGCGCAACAAAAAAACGGAACACAGATGCGTTCCGTTTCCATTCCTGATGTGATCAGCGGGCAAGTTCCTGTACTCTGACTTCCCGGATCAGAGTGACTTTGATCTGTCCCGGATATGTCATTTCATTTTCGATCTTCTCGCGGATATCGTGAGCGACCTTCGCCATTGTAATGTCGTCGATCTTTTCCGGCTGGACCATGACGCGTACTTCTCTGCCGGCCTGGATCGCGTATGCACGTTCAACGCCTTCGAAGCCCGAAGCGATCTTTTCCAGATTCTCCAGACGGTTGATATAGCCTTCCATGGACTCATATCTGGCACCGGGTCTGGCAGCTGAGAGTGTATCGGCAGCTGCGACCAGGATCGCAATGATATCCTGTGCTTCTGTATCTCCGTGATGGGATTCGATCGAATTGACAACGATGTTGTTTTCGCCGAACTTCTTGGCAACGCGGGCACCGAGTTCCACATGGGAACCTTCCTGCTCAAAGTCAAGGGCTTTGCCGATATCATGCAGAAGACCTGCACGCTTGGCAAGATTCTGATTCAGACCAAGTTCGGCAGCCATCATGCCGGAAAGAGCAGCGACTTCCATGGAATGCTCCAGACCGTTCTGTCCGTAGCTGTAGCGGAAGCGGAGTCTGCCGACCAGTTTGATCAGTTCCTTGTTCATCCGGCCGATGCCGAGCTTGAACACGGCGTCATTGCCGATCTGCAGGATCGTTTCATCGAGTTCCTTTGTCACTTTCTCGACAACTTCCTCGATCCTTCCCGGCTGGATCCTTCCGTCCTTCATCAGGATCTCGAGAGACTGTCTTGCGATCTCTCTGCGGATCGGATCGAAGCAGGAAACAGTGATGATATCCGGTGTGTCATCGATGATCAGATCGACACCGGTCGCCTGTTCGATCGCCTTGATGTTTCTTCCTTCACGGCCGATGATCCTTCCCTTCATTTCTTCGGAAGGCAGCGTGACCGTGGATACCGTTCTCTCGATCGTTTCTTCCTGCGCATATCTCTGAATGGCAAGGGAGATGATATTGCGGGCATTCGCAGCTGCCTGCGTTTCCGCTTCTTCCTGTGCCTCATGAAGATACGCAGCGATCTCCTGTTCGGTCTTCTTCTCAACAATTGTCATCAGTTCTTTCTTTGCCTCATCCTGCGACAGGCCGGCGATTTTTTCAAGAATGACGACTTCATTGCTGATTTTCTGCTGCAGCTCTTCTTCCATTCTGCTCAAATCTGCAAGTTTGTTCTCAGCGAGACGTTCCTTCTCGTTGATTTTCTTTTCTTTCTGTACCAGATTCTCTTCGCGGAAGTTCAGATTGTCTTCCCGGCGGAGCAGCTTATTCTCAGTCTGCTGGACTTTGTCCTTCTGACTCTTTATTTCCTTTTCCGCCTGCAGCTTCATCTCATAGACCTGCTGCTTTCCGTCAAGGTTCGCCTGACGGATGGTCGTTTCCGCTTTTGAATTTGCTTCATCAAGAATGTCCTGGGCTTTTTCCCTGGATCTTTCCAGTCCCATTTTTCCGGCGATCCACATGATCAGGACGCCGATCAAAATACCTACAAATCCGGCGAGAATGAAGGACGTCATGTGTACTGGCATGATATTTTTTCCTCCATTTTCGTTGTCGGGCATTATAAATGCCCTCTTTTAATTATATATGTTTCACTGTTTTTTCACAAGTCAATATCAGACCCGGAATCAGATCAGAAGACCCAGAAAGAAACCTGCCGCGATCCCTGCCGCAACATCAGAAATATAATGCACGCCTGCCGCCACCCGGCACACTCCGAGCACCAGCGTCATGATCCAGCCGATCCCGCAGAGCACAGGCGAAACATGGGCTGCCGCCATGGAGATCACAGCCGCCGAGAACACATGCCTGCTCGGCATCGAGCTGATGCCTTTCTCCTTTGGCAGCAGAGGTTCGACATCCAGTGCTTCAAAAGGACGTTTTCTGCCTACCGCCGGGCGGAACGCTGTCAGCAGGATCAGCGAGACCGCAGGAATCAGCAGCGCACGCAGAAAATGACTGTTTTTCCCCAGAAGCATGATCAGGAGAACAGCCGGATAGATCAGCAGCATTGCATATGTCACCATTCTGTTACAGTCGCTGATCAGCCGCACAGCTTCCGGGCTGCGGCGGACCGCTCTGTTCAGACGGACACACAGTTCCTTTTCGTGAAACATGTCACTATTATACATAAAAAGGAGGAACTATGCCTCCTCTTTTTCACTTTCTGTCTGGCTGGGATCCGGGAAGATCTTCGCTTTTACCTTTTCCGTGACTTCCGCATCAAATTCCGGATGCTTCTTCATGTATTCACGGACTGACTGGAAGCCCTGCCCGATCTTTTCACCGTTATAGGAGAACCAGGCACCGGACTTGTCGATGATGTCGTTCTCAACAGCGAGGTTGATGATCTCATCCAGATGGGAAATGCCTTCCCCGTAGATCATGTTGACAACAGCTGTACGGAACGGCGGAGCAACCTTGTTCTTGACGACCTTGATCTTTGTCGTATTGCCGATCACGTCAGATCCGTTCTTCAGCGTTTCGCCCTTTCTGACATCCAGACGCACGGAAGCGTAGAACTTCAGCGCTCTGCCGCCCGGGGTCGTTTCCGGATTGCCGAACATGATGCCGACCTTTTCACGCAGCTGGTTGATGAAGATCGCTGTCGTATTGGAACGGTTCATGACGCCCGCCAGTTTGCGCATTGCCTTGGACATCAGTCTGGCCTGCAGACCGACGCTCGCGTCAGACATTTCACCATCCAGTTCCGCCTGCGGAACAAGTGCCGCAACGCTGTCGATGACGACCAGATCGATCGCACCGCTCTTGATCAGCAGCTCAGTGATCTCAAGAGCCTGCTCACCGGAGTCCGGCTGGGAAAGGATCAGCTCGTCGATATCAACGCCGAGGTTTTTCGCGTATACAGGATCAATGGCATTTTCGGCGTCGATGAACGCGCATCTGTCGCCCTGCTTCTGGCATTCCGCGATCGCATGCAGCGCCAGCGTAGTTTTACCGGAAGATTCAGGACCATAGATCTCGACGATCCTTCCTTTCGGATAGCCGCCGATGCCGAGGGCCTGATCAAGCGCGAGCGAACCGGAAGGGATCGCGTCAACGGATACCTCCGCCCTGTCGCCCAGACGCATGATGCTGCCTTTGCCGTATTCTTTTTCAATTGCTTTGAGCGCATCCGCAAGCAGCTGGTCTTTTTTGTCATCTGTTACGGGTTTTGTTTCTTTTGCCATAAAGATATAGCCTCCTTACTGTTACATGTACCGCGGAAAATGGCAGAGGATCATTTCGATTCGAAAATATCTTCTTTCATCTGGCTGAAATACTGCGCGCCGGACAGGAAGCTGACCAGAGCGGAGCACCAGAGAAGGATGGAGCTCACCGGAATTCCCCAGAGTTCAAACGGGAGGTTGTTGAGAAGAACAAGAGCGATCGTGATCATCTGCAGCACGGTCTTGATCTTGCCCATCATGCCTGCAGCCACGACTTTGCCGTTGGCGGAAGCGATCATGCGGCAGCCGTCAACGACGGTATCGCGGGCGATCATGATGATGACCGGTACGACCGGGATGATGCCTCTTGCGGTAAACAGCAGGAACATTGTCGTTGTCAGCAGTTTGTCAGCGATCGGATCGGCGAATTTGCCGAAAGTCGTGATCATATTGCGGCTTCTCGCGATATGGCCGTCCAGGGCATCCGTCAGCGCTGCCACAACGTAGATCACCAGAGCGATCAGATTGATGACAGACAGACGGACGGATCCGATCTGGAAAGCTGCCGGTTCAATTCCTGCCGCCGCATAGGGAAACAGATAGACAAGAATGATCACCGGGACAAGTACGATACGAAATATAGTTAATCTGTTCGGAAGATTCATAACAGTTCCTTTCCTTTCATTCACATTGCATTATTATAGCACATACAGGCGTGAAATGCCCCACAAAGCAAAAGAGGAAGTCACCTTCCTCTGACTATGCACACAATCATAAGCCATGTTCTGTCCGCTTTCGCGTGGCAGCCATTTATCTGTACTTGCGTACCTGTTCCGGGCTTCATTTCGCCCTTTGCAGTTCCCCTACCAAATTTGGGTTTCTCGCTTGCGGGGTTTACCTCGTTCCACCCGCAGGGTTTCCCCTGCAGCTGCGTCACTGTGGCACCTTAAGGGCTTCCGCCATGGACGGATCTTTAGGCTTCCGCTCCGCCGTCATCCCTTTCGGAATGCCCGGCCTTATTGATTGGACCGGCACAAACACTACCATCATCGCAGATGGTGCGAGCATGGACTTTCCTCTGACATATGCCAGCGGCTGCCTCATATGCGCATTTGTCTACTTGCGGTTCTTTTCGTCAAAAACCTGTTTTTCCAGTCTGCTCAGACGCTTCAGGATATCGACATTGGAAGATCCGATCAGCATCGGATCGGCGTCTTCCTTGGCTTTCGCCTTTCCTTCCACCTCGATCAGCTTGGCGCGCAGGGATGCGTTGACCCGTTCAAGATCTTCGATCTTGGCATTCAGATCAGCCAGCATTTTTTCATATGTCTGGTAATCCTGAATCACAGAATCGAGCATATGATCGACCTGATCGGGATTATATCCTTTGAAATCAATGCTGAATTCCATATCTACGATAGCCTGCGGATCCAGATTTAATTTACCAGCCATAAGAAAAGTGCCTCCCTGCCGTTCATTATCGCATCTGATTTTCTGAAAATCAATAAGCCTTCCTTAATTAAGTGAACAAATGTATAATACTTTAGATGGCAGGTGAAGATGGTCAATTATCCGAACGGTAAAAAAAGTCAGTGGGCAGCCGCAGCGGCGTCCGCCGGAAAAAGAGGAATGGATCTTGAAGCAGACATCAACAGGACCAATCTGTTTTACCTCGACCGTGACATTGCCGTCATTCACAAGAAACCGACGCCTGTGCAGATCGTCAAAGTCGACTATCCGCAGCGCAGCGCTGCCAAGATCACGGAAGCTTATTTCAAGCTTCCCAGCACAACAGACTACAACGGCATCTACCGGGGAAAATACATCGACTTCGAAGCCAAGGAATGCGCGCAGAAAACCAGTTTCCCCTTCAAGATGATCCATCCGCATCAGATCCGTCATCTTTCATCGGTGCTGAAACACGGAGCCATCGCATTTCTCATCGTCCGTTTCTCAGAATATGATGAAATGTATTTCATTCCGGCCGTGAAAGTGATAGATTTTTATAATACGGCAGACAGACATTCGATCCCCTATAAATGGTTCGGGGAAAACGGCTATCTGATCCCGTCCAGCTATCTCAAGCCTGTAGATTATCTGCAGGTCGTAGACAAACTGTATTTTGAAGAAGGAGGTAATCTTTCCGAATGAAAAAGAAGAAGAGATATAACGGGAAACGGAAGAAGTTCCACAGTTTCCGGTTTATAACGATCCTGCTTGCCATCCTTGTGGGATTTGAACTTGTCGCCGGCGGCGTCGGCCTGATCGGTCTGCAGTCATTCCTGAGCGACAAACAGGAGCTTAAGATCGAAGACTTCGCTTTGCAGGAATCCACGCTCGTCTTTGACGCCAACGGGACCCAGCTCGCTGACGTCGGCACCCAGCTGCGTGAGAACATCGAATATACAGATATTCCGGAAGCGCTGATGGACGCATTCCTTTCCATCGAAGACTCCCGCTTCTGGACACATAACGGATTCGATATTCCCCGTTTTGTGAAATCTGTTTTCAATACCTTCCTGAAAGGAGACATGCAGGGCGGCTCCACATTCACGATGCAGCTGGTCAAGCTCACCTACTTCCAGGATGATGACGCCTCCACAGCGAAAACCAAGGATATCAAGTACAAGCTCCACCAGATCGCTCTGGCAATGGATCTTGAAAAGATCGTCAACAAGCAGAAGATCTTCGAACTGTATGTCAACAAGATGAACTTCGGCGGCATCGGAAACATCCGCGGAATTCAGAAAGCGTCACAGCAGTTCTTCGGCAAGAATACCAACGAGCTTTCGATCAGCGAATGCGCGCTGATGGCCGGCATCGTCAATGCACCGTATTATTACGATCCTCACTTCTTCCTTGAACATGCAAGAACAAGAAGGAACGAAGTGCTGAATCTGATGAAGACGCACGGCTATATCACCGAAGCTGAATGGAAACTGGCAAAGACAGTCAACGTAGAAGATCTGCTCGTCGATCCGGCTCTCAGCAACAAGAACACGGAAGGCTACGCATATCAGGCATACATTGACGAAGCTCTGAAAGAAGCTGAACAGCTGACTGGTCAGGATCCGATGACAGTCTCGATGGAGATCTATACTGCCATGAATCCGGAAGTACAGGCAGCGATGGAAAACATTGCCGCCGGCAATGATTCCCACGTCAAGTTCTCCAATGAACTGATGGAAGTCGGCATTATCTCCGAAGACAACCATACCGGTGAGATCGTCGGCATCTGCGGCGGCAGAAACTACTCCGCCGGCGGATCGATGCTTCTCAACCATGCGACGGCAAACTACCAGCAGCCTGGTTCTTCCGTCAAGCCGTTC
Organism: Solobacterium sp.; assembly: GCA_024680365.1. GTDB lineage: Bacteria > Bacillota_I > Bacilli_A > Erysipelotrichales > Erysipelotrichaceae > Bulleidia. The sequence goes on along the minus strand of JAILCN010000043.1, from coordinate 3,678 downwards.
CTTGACTATGCCCTTGCCTTTGAATACTGCGGCTGGGCAACAAGTCATGTCATTACTGACAAACCGGTCGCCAACGGCAACTGGGTCTATAAAAACGCTAGCGGAAAATACAACGGCCAGGTCACTCTGGAATATGCCCTCGGCCATTCCCTCAACACGACTGCGATCCAGGCGCTGCGCGAGGTCATTGACACCGTCGGTGAAGACAAGGTCAAAGAATACCTTGCTTCCCTCGGCTTCCGCACAAGCGTCGTCAATCAGTTTGATATCTCCTACGCGATCGGCGGCAACGCCTTCGCATGTTCACCGAAAGAGCTGATGGCAGCACATGCCATCATGATGAACGGCGGCAATTACATCAAGCCCCACACCGTCCGCAAGATCGTCTTCCGCAGCGGACTTCAGGAACCTCTGGAGCCTGTCTATGTACCGGTCCAGGTACTGTCCGAACAGGCTGCCTACCTGACATCCTATATGATGAACAGGAACATCAACGGCGGCTACGCGTATTACGGCGTTCTGAAGAGAAGCTATCCGACCTATGCCAAGACAGGTACATCCGACTGGGGTGAAGCCGGTCTGCAGTACGGCATTCCGAAAGGTGCCCGTAAAGATAAGTGGATGGTCGCTGAGACTTCCAAATACACGACGGCTGTCTGGGTCGGCTTTGACAAAGCCGTCAAAGGCAAGACGACCTACTTCACGACATCGATGTCGAACGCGAATATTCCCGGCAAGATCAACAGCGTCATGATCGACGTTCTCAACAAAGCCGACAAGCCCAAAGGCATCGAAAAGCCGAACGGCATTTCTGAGATCAGCCATATCCTGGCAACCTGGCCGTATGCGAAGCCGATCTCCGGCATGTCATCCCAGTATATTGCCAAAGGCATGATCAAGAGTGAGTATAAAAACAGTCTTGTATCGCCGCAGTCACGCAAGGCGCTCTCTTCGCTGGGTGCCTTCTCCGCAGCATACAATTCCAACGACTCGATCACCTTCAACTGGAGAAAATATCCTGACGCTTCTGCCCTCAAGGTGGCATCTTCTACGATGGATATCAGCCTGACCAATGCCAAGGGCAAGAAGATCGTCTCAGCAACCGGCAAGCGTCTGTTCGATTACTCCTGGGTCTGGGGAGCGGTCTGCTATAAAGCCCGCGTCTCACAGAACGGCAGAGCGATCGCAGAGATCTCCGCTTCAACGGATACTCATACACAGATCATCTCCGGTCTGGCGCCGAATACCGAAACAAAGGTATGCGGCTACTACGGCTACACTGTCGCAAGCAACACGTCCAACGAGATCTGCACATCGTTCACAACGCCGCGCAGATACGTCAACGCTCCTTCCGCAGGCGCAACCGTAGATCAGATCCGCAAGTGGGCAAACACATACGGCATCAACCTGTCGATCTCCTACGCGGATGAAACAGCCGGACATCCTGCCGGAAGCGTCCAGCTCCTGCAGGGCGGCAAGAGCATCCTCGGCGGCCAGGCAGATACCTCGCTCGGCGCTCAGCTGATCGTCTATGAACACGTTCATACAAACCCTGTTCAGACCCCGAAGCCACAGAATAAACCATAATGAAAAGAGCTGCATTCGCACTGAATGCAGCTTTTGTTTCCCCTCTCTGCAAAAAAAGCCGGACCATTGTGATCCGGCATTTTACATTCCGATTATTTTCTGGAAGCGAGGAAGTCTTCGATCTCCTTCACTGTCGGCATGACGCGCAGCGCGCCTTTTCTGGTCGTTACGATGGAAGCTGCAGCATTGCCGGTGATCAGCATTTCCTTCAGTCTGTCCTCGTCAAAGCCGTCCAGGCCATACTTCAGGACATGATGGATCATGCTTGCGCAGAAGGTATCGCCGGCACCGGTCGTCTCGATCGTTCCGGTCTGCAGGAAGGCCGGTGTCTCCACTCTCAGGCCGTTCCAGTAAGCGCGGCTGCCGTCCGGTCCCATGGACAGGCAGATAAGCTTCAGGTTCGGATATCTGTCCTGCAGGACTTTGACGCCTGCGTCGTAGTCGTCTTCGCCGGTAAACCAGGTGATCTCGTTGTCGCTGATCTTCAGAACATGCGCATGTTTCATGCCCCAGTCGATCTGTACTTTCGCCTCGTCAAGCGTCGGCCACAGCGGTTCTCTGAGGTTCGGGTCGAATGTAATGATCTTGCCTGCTTCTTCCGCGACCGCAACTGCCTTGATGGTTGCGCTCTTTGCCGGTTCGTCGGTCAGGGAAAGCGTTCCGAAATGGAAGACGTCAGCACGTCTGATCAGTTCCGGATCGATCTCGGATTCATTGAGATTCACGTCAGCGCCGGGTTTTCTGTAGAATGCGAAGTCGCGGTCGCCGTTCTCCTTCTTGAGAACAAGCGCCAGCGTGGTATGTACTTCGTCATCTTTGACAAGTCCTTCCGCGCTGATGCCCTGCTCGACGATCGCTTTTTCAAGCAGGTTTCCGAAACCGTCGTTGCCGACTTTTCCAATGAAAGCTGTCTTTCTGCCGAATCTTGTCAGCATGCTCAGCACGTTGCACGGCGCTCCGCCCGGGTTCGCTTCAAGAAGCGGATTTCCCTGTTCGGACAGGCCGTTTTCCGTAAAGTCGATCAAAAGCTCGCCAAGGGCAACTACATCTAAATGATTCAATTCTGTCATATGCACAATCTCCTGTAATATTTTTTACATTTTCATCATACAACGTTACATTTCAGCCATAAACTGATTTTTGTCTCCTGAGTAAAAAAAACTGTTTTCCGCAGAAGAAAACAGTCATTTTTCAGAAGATATATTCATACAGCACGCCGTACAGTTCACGGATGTAGTTGACCGCAAACAGCCACCAGGCGGTTTTTGCCGGCAGACCGTCACAGGCAATGCCCAGTTTGTGCGCGATCATCTGAGCCCGCAGCACATGGAATTCATTTGTGGCAGCGGCAATATGTTCCGGCAGACCGTTTTCCCGGATGATCTCCAGGGAATACTGCAGATTCTGCCGGGTGCTTTCGGATCTGTCTTCTTTATACAGTCTGGAAGGATCGATGCCCCGGGCTGTCAGCCAGCGGTACATCGCCTCTGCTTCGCTGATCTCTTCCGTGGATCCCATGCCGCCGGAAAGAACGGCAGAAGAACCGGGATGGGCTGCCAGAAAGACTCTGGCCGCTTCCAGACGCTCGACCAGCATCAGAGACGGCCTGTCGCCGATCACCTCGCAGCCTAGCACGACGACAGTGCAGTCTTCTTCAGGCTTCTGCGTGCACGCCCGTATCATCAGGGCGCTGATCAGGACCGTCAGCGCCAGAATGATCACAGCCGCCGAAGTCAGGATGACGCGGCAGAACGCCGGCATCTTCTGAAACGCGGCCGCGCACTGTTCCGGAAATAATCCGCAGACAAGGATCAGACCGAATACAGCGAGTCCCGTCATCGTGCCCAGATTGAATACAGCAGCGGTAAAGACCGGGATCAGACACCAGATGATGCCGATCAGTGCCGCGGCAGAAAGAAGCAGCCTCATTTTGAAGCCTCTCTGGCTTCCCAGGCTGCCTTTACTTCCTCTGACACATCCGGCAGAAGTCCCCTGACTTCACCGTCATGACTGTAAAAACAGGCAAAGCGGGCAAACCAGCTGTCCTGTTCCATTTCATCCATCAGATCCCAGTTTTCCGGCAGATCGATC
>JAILCN010000225.1 GCA_024680365.1 Solobacterium sp. | reverse complement strand
TGAAAGCCGCCGAGACGAAACGTCCCTGCAGATCGACCTTGCAGTCGTAAGACGCATTCAGAAGTTCTTCGTTTCCGACCTCCGCAAAGCGGTCATCCTCGACGATGAACGCGGTCGCGCTGCCTTCGCCTGTATAGATATTGCCGTTGTAGTAGAGCGTTCTCATCTTTCTTGGTATATACAAATTAGGCTCATCCAGCTAAGCGAAATCTGCATACATCTCCTTTCTCTTCCGGCTTAGTATCGGCCCGGAAACCGAGTAGAATTGAGATCGTGAATGCGTACCTGTATCTGATATTATTGTAGCTTTGACTACGTGGAGGATTATCTGGCCGCTTCGTTGTATAGAAACTGCTATTAGTTAGATGAGCCCTTCTTTCATTGGAGTGAGTTCACATTTCGCACCATACTCTCTGATACTTCTGAAACGGCGGTACTGGTATTCGTCACATTCATTGATCGAAAGGAGTATATACATCATGATCAACATCGGTATCGATGTCAGTAAGTTCAAGTACTGCGCTGCAGTACTTGATGACAAGACCGGCGAAGTTCTCATCAAACCTTTCTTCTTCACGAACGATCAGAAAGGATTCGAGCTGTTCTGCTCAAAAACAAAGCAGTACATCCGCAGGAAACACTCTATTGGTATGGAAGACACCGGTCACTACATGATCAACCTCACAAACTTCCTCCTGGAGAAAAAGTTCACTGTGAAGTACATTAACCCCAGATCTACAAACCTTCGCCGCAAAGAACTCGGCATGTCTGCCAAGAATGATAAGAAGGATGCACTCCTGATCGCGGAAATGTTAAGTGAGAAGAAGTTCTGGAGATTTGTTTCCAAGTCTTCACTGGAGTCAGACAGGCTCCGGGAAATCACTCGTCTCTATCATCAGCTTCAGGAACAGCAGAATCAGGATATGAACCGGCTCCAGTGCGCTCTGGATATCGTCTTCCCGGAAGTCAACACTCTCTCCTGGACACGTTATTCCAAGGCTTATATGCAATTCCTAGCCGCTTATTCCAGCGCCTCATCAATCGCCTCTGAGGATATCCGCAACCTTCGCAAAGCCCTCAAAACAGACGGCAGAGGCAGACAGTGCAAGGTTACTGCTGAAGAGATCAAGACACTGGCAAAGTGTTCTGTAGGAGACGACAACATCGCTGTTGAGCTGGAAGTAAAATCCGTTATTGCCCTTATCAATACCAGAGCCGAGCGGATCCGTGTTCTGGAAAAGAAAATAGAAGAATTCAGCCGCCAGCTAAACTCTCCTATCATTTCCATTCCCGGTATTTCGCACATAACAGGAATGACTATTCTTGCGGAGATCGGTGATATCAAAGACTTCCCTGAAGCAGCGAAACTGATATCTTATGCAGGAATGGAGCCTCTTGTTTACCAGTCCGGCAAATATGACGCTGCACATATGCCCATATCCAGGCACGGTTCAAGGTATCTGCGCAAAGCCCTGTATCAAGCTGTCTTCACTGTCTGTAAATATGAGCCGACCTTCCAAGCCTATTATACTAAGAAACGAAATCAGGGGAAGACTCATCGGTGTGCCCAAGGCCACTGTGTACGCAAGCTTCTCCGCGTGATATACAAACTTCTCAGTAACAACCTGTCATTTGACACAAACCTGATTCACTAACCAAATTACCTTTCTGCAATAATCCACATAGTCAAAGCTACAAATGTAGTTGTTTTAACTGTACTCTATTCACGATTTCAAAGAACATTTTCTGAGATCAGCTGGATTTAGAATCAATCTCAGATTTTAGTCAAAATCACTTGACTTCCTTATAGTTAAATCCTCCATGCCTTCAGATGTCACCAGTATTATACCTTTTTCGCAGAACCGAAAAAACAGAGAAAAACAGAATGTTTTCAAACACTCTGCTTTCTTTCAGTATATTTTGCCGATCAGATCCGGGATCTCCTCTTCGCTTACAGCCGGCTGAAACAGGATGGAATAGGAATACCCGTTCTCCTCAAACAGGATAAGCGGATAGATGTTCCGGTTTCCTTTCAGGGTGAGGTCACGCCCATCTGCTGTCATCATGCGCTGCGCCTTGTATTCGGATATATCTCCGGAGATATTGCCGCGTCCTTTTTTCTTCCGCACGGTGATGATGACAGTCCGGTCGGAATTGAAGCATTCCGTCTGCAGCACGTCTTCATGAACAGAGTAGATCCGCTCCGTGCAGTTTGCCCAGCCCGGCGGGATCGTGATCTCAACGCCGGTCTTCTCTTCCGCTTCCATCTCCGACATGACCGGGATGAAGCCTTCTTCCTTTGTCTGTTCGCGGATCCGGTCCGGAATCATGAACCGGAACAGCAGCGAGATCAGGATCAGGAAACCGAAGGCACCGGTCATACTCCAGATGTGGCGGATCCGGAAGGAACCGGGCGAAAGCCTCCGCGGCAGCGCATCTTCAATATATTCGTCGCTGACAACATTCATCAGGGTAAGCAGGCGGGTCTTCCGCATGCCTCTGCAGTCGTCGCCGAGGATCTCCTTCAGCTTCAGCCGCAGGCTGGAAAGGATCTCGTTCATCCTGTCCTCTGTCATGCCCTTTTCCCGGCTGATCTCCCTGAGATCTGACATATACCAGTATCTGCGGATAAACAGTCTTCTCTGCTCGCCGGCAAGCGCGTTGACAAAGCTGCGGATCTTTTCCCGGACCGCGTCTTCATCACCGGTGAATTCACCGGGTTCCGTGATGTCCCGGATCTCCTTCAGACACTGGGCGATCTCACCGACGCCCCGGCGCTCCGCCGGACGGCTGCCGTACATCTTCAGCGCCGCTTCCCTGGTCATTCTGCCCAGCATGATCCTGAGGTTGGATGGCCGGGCCGGCGGAATGCTTTCCCACGCTGAAAGCCATGTCATCGCCAGACATTTTTCACTCTCTTTCTGGTCAGCCAGAATGCGGTCGGTCAGGTAGGAACAGAATTCAGAATACTTCTTCTCCGTTTCTGCCATTGCCTGCCTGTCTCTCTGCCAGAACATTTCGATGATCGCGTAGTCTTCCATTGATTCCTCAGCTTCCGGTCTCTTCAGGCACCGGATTGTATTCCTGCAGTAAAACAGTCGCCTTGAACAGATCGCCGTCGACTTCCAGGTTCAGACTGCCGTTCTGCATCTGTGTCAGATTCTTTGCAATATTCAGTCCCAGTCCGCTGCCTTCCGTGTTGCGGGACTGGTCGCCGCGGACGAAGCGCTCCATCAGTTCATCCGGACTGATGTTCAGTTCATCCCGGGATGTGTTTTTGATCGTGATATAGACCATTCCTTTTTCCTGCCGTCCGGCATCGATGTAGATGCGGGTCGTTGGCAGCGCGTATTTTACGCAGTTGGAAAACAGATTCGAAAGCACTCGCCAGAGCAGTCTGCCGTCTGCCCGGACACTGACAGGCGGTTCATGAATGCTGACAACCGGCTTCAGCTGCACTTCATCAAAGCGTTCCTTGTATTCTGCCAGCGCCTGTTCGATCATTTCCTGCACGTCGGTCGGCGCAAAGTTTACGGTGATGTTTCCGGTGGACGCTTTCGAGGCTTCCACAAGGTCCTCGGTCAGCCGCTTCAGACGGACGCTGTTGCGGGACAGGGCTTCCAGATAGGTCTTCTCTTCTTCTTCGGTATGACTGTTTTTCAGCAGATCAACATAGTTGATGATCGAAGTGAGCGGCGTTTTGATGTCATGCGAAACATTGGTGATCAGCTCGGTCTGCAGATGCTCTGCCCGCATCTCCCGGTTGACGGCGATGTTGACGGCATTGCGGATGTTATGCAGATCTTCGGCATGTTCTTTGTATTCGCCGACCAGTCCCGATCCGGGGATCTCGACATCCAGGTCGCCGAACGCCAGGGCATGGGCGATATCTTTCAGACGCTTCTGCTGCCAGGCATTCCACATCACAACGATGCTGATGACGATGGCGATCAGGATCAGCCAGCGGCTCTGACGGAATGTGATCAGGAAGAACAGTACGCCCCAGACAAGCACCAGACTGGCTGCCGTCTTGGGAACGACCGGTCCCATGCACAGGATCCCCCAGAACCATTTCAGGAAGCGGTATGTCAGTGTATTGGTCCACCATGATCCGGCTTTGAACCGCGCACAGGCTGTCAGAATCAGGGAAAGTACGATATAGCCGGTCGGGATCAGTGCCACCAGCCAGGTCATCAGCGTGCTGATCAGATTGGAGATCGAATAGCCCAGCTTCTGGATATTGCCGGAGATGATCGTACTGGCCGGAATGATGGTCAGATGTTCCGTCATCAGATAGACAAGCCAGATCGCACCCAGGCTTACCAGGACCAGAAGATCCAGCGGGATCGTATCAAACGGGCTGAGAATGATCTCTTCCGTGCCTTCCTTGTGGCCGGCGCCGCAGACCAGGAATACCGCGTTGCAGACGAACAGCACGATGGCTGCAATCAGGGAGAAACCGAAAAAATACCTTCTCCGGTAAAGCAGATCATACAGACGGCTGCCGTAGAAATAGCCGTCTTTTACCGTCATTTCCCCGGGCAGGGAATAGTCGACACGGTAGCGCACTTCGATCTTCTTATTCTCTTTGTCACGGGCATCGTAATCAAAATAGGTTCCGGCGCTTTTATCGATGTAGCCGTCGGAATAGTAATACAGGGTATCCTCAAAAACCGGATCCTCTGCGTCAAAATTCTTGTATACATTCGTCTGGCGCGACATGTCATAAATAGAAAGCGACAGGTTTGTGACTTTCCTGCCGTAGTTTCTGTCCATATACGATTTGGCGCTGTTCTGGGCATACTGAAAAACCGCATTGGAAGCATCTTCATATGCGTACGATGAGCATTCCTCTGTTTTCACGTAGTTGTCGACCTCGTCAAAGGCATGATTGTTCAGCAGATATCTGACTGACCAGGCGGATACGAGGATCCAGATCGCGAGAAAACAGATCGTGATCATGCCGATCACTTTGTTCAGGAATACATATGAGATATGCCGGGGTTTATCTGGCATTCATTTCCTCCATCTTGTATCCCTGTCCCCAGACCACCTTGATATAGCGCGGTTCGGAAGGATTGATCTCGATCTTTTCACGCAGATGGCGGATATGCACCGCTACCGTGCTTTCATTGCCGATCGACTGATCGTTCCATACCGCCTCATAGATGGCTGCGGACGAAAAGACTCTGCCCGGATTTTCCATCAGAAGCTTGAGGATCCCGTATTCCATCGGTGTCAGGGAGACCGGATCATTGTCGACTGTCACAGTTTTCTTGATGTCATTGAGTTCCACACCGCCGATGCGCAGAACATCGTCTTTGACTGTCTGGGCACCGAGCTGGGTATAGCGGCGCAGCTGTGAGCGGACGCGCGCGTTGAGCTCATTGGGATGGAACGGCTTGGTGATATAGTCATCCGCTCCGATGTTCAGACCGAGAACCTTGTCGCTGTCCTCGCTCTTGGCGGTGAGCAGAATGATCGGCACATTGGTGATCTCACGCAGCCTGGACGTTGCGGTAATGCCGTCCATGACCGGCATCATGATGTCCATCAGGATCAGGTCCGGTCCTTCTGCCTTGACGGCATCCAGCGCCTCCTGTCCGTTGTGCGCCTCCACGATCTCATAATTTTCAGCAGAAAGATAGATCCGCAGGGCGTTGCAGATATCGATTTCATCATCAACGATCAGAATTTTAGGCATATTCGTTCACCTCTCTGTTTCATTGTACAAAGAAATCCGGGATAAATCATTAAAAGCTTGTTAAGATACTCTGACATTCCGTTACGAACAAAAAAACACACCTGACTTGCAGATGTGTCTGTTTGAACAGACCCGCTGCGCATCAGGTATGTTTTTATATGATCATTCCCAGAAGATCTCGATAACGGCCTGGCTTCCTGCTGTCTCAGGATCCAAGACATACATACCGTTTTCTTCTTTCACAGCTGCGCTCACATCATTTCCGCTGATCTTTACGCATTTTACGTTCTGATCCGAATACCAGCAGAACGGTCCTGCTTCATGCAGCGAGATAACATCATGGTCATCATATTCCTGCCATTCCTCAGCGGAAGTAAAACCGGCATATTTGTCAGCTCTGCAGTAACATGTTTCTTCCGTCCGGATCATCAGAAGCTGTGTTCTGGCCGGGATCTCTTTGAAGGATGTGATGAATGCCGGTCTTGTCCACCAGTCATTCAGCATGTACATCGCTGTCATTTTCACGGGAACGATGCCTGTTGTGATCAGAAGACGGAACGGAGTCTCCAGATCGATTGCGTCGTTTTTCAGACCTTCCGCCCGCAGACAGACCGCCTCACCGTTTTCATATGTCTTCTTTGTGTAACAGATCCTGCCTTCATTTTATTTCAGACAGAGCGCTGTCTCTGTTCCGTTTCATTTCCTGATCCTGCAGGTCAGGTCTTTGATCTCTGTATTTTTTCATATCTTTTCCGTATTGTATCCGTCAGGATTTCCAGACTGCCATTTCCAGGTGTCAGCACACATCTCTTCAATTCCGTACTGTGCTTTCCAGCCAAGTTCTTTTTCCGCTTTGGAAGGATCCGCCCAGCATTCCGCGATATCGCCCGGCCGGCGGGGATCGATGACATAGGGAAGTTCTTTCCCGCATGCTTTTTCAAACGCGTGAATGACATCAAGCACGGAATATCCATGACCTGTGCCAAGGTTATAGATCACCAGCCCCGGCTTTCGGGCCAGCTTTTCAATTGCGCACACGTGTCCTTTTGCCAGATCAGTGACATGAATATAGTCACGGACACCGGTGCCGTCATGTGTCGGATAGTCATTGCCGAAGACATGGATCTTCTCCAGTTTGCCGACCGCGACTTTCGCGATATAAGGGACCAGATTGTTGGGAATGCCGTTGGGATCCTCGCCGATCAGTCCGGAAGGATGCGCGCCGATGGGATTGAAATAGCGCAGTATGGCGATGTTGAGAGAAGGATCCGCTTTACTGCAGTCCATCAGGATCCGTTCAGTGAACGCTTTGGTCGTGCCATAGGGATTCGTTGTCTTTCCGACCGGCGAATCTTCTGTCAGGGGCACGCTCTGCGGATCGCCGTACACCGTCGCAGAAGAGCTGAAGACGAAGTTATGACATCCGTGCTCACGCATGACGTCAAGGATCGTCATCGTGCAGTTCAGGTTGTTGGAATAGTATTCCAGCGGTTTCTGTACGCTTTCACCGACTGCCTTGTACGCCGCGAACTGGATCACGGCGTCAATGTCCCCGCATTCCGCAAAGATCTTCCGGACCGCGTTTCTGTCTGTCATGTCCGCTTCATAAAACCGGAATGTCTTTCCTGTGATCTCTTTGATCCTCTTAAGAGAAACAGGTGATGAGTTGAAGAAATTGTCTGTGACGACGATGTCAAATCCTGCTTCAAGCAGTTCAACACATGTGTGGCTGCCGATGTAGCCGGCGCCTCCGGATACCAGAATTGCCATATTTATTCCTCCTGCATGCTTTCAAGGAAGCGGATGAATCCTTCTCTGCCCTGCGCGTCATGCTTATATACGCCTGCGTCTTCCAGTACTTTCGCGAATACCTTTCCTGTCTCCCGGCGCAGGATCTCATGTACGTTGTCTTTTGTGATTCTGTTTTCCTCAGCGATGCGGGATGCCCATTCCGCGTGCTTGCGGATGTCATCACCATAGTCTTCCGCGGGAATGTGTGCCGCAAGGGCTTCCGCCAGATGATCCAGTTCACTCTTCAGCCGGCCGGGCAGGACTGCCAGTCCCATGACCTCGATCAGACCGATGTTCTCTTTTTTGATATGATGCAGATCACTGTGCGGATGGAAGACACCGAGAGGATGTTCTTCTGTTGTCAGATTGTTCCGCAGAACGAGATCCATTTCAAAGAGATCCCCTCTTCGGCGGCAGATGGGTGTGATCGTATTGTGCGGAATGCCGTCTGTCTCCGCGTAAATGCCGCACTGTTCATCACTGTACGCACGCCATGCCGCAAGGATCTTTTCAGAAAGGATCGCGATCCTTTCATCCTCTTCTGAAGTCAGACGGATCACGCTCATCGGCCAGTGGACGATGCCTGCCTTGACATCTTCATATCCTTTGAAAACAAACTCTGTTTCCAGCGGAGCTTCTGCCATGGCAAATGTGTATCTGCCGCCCTGGAAATGCTCGTGGCTCAGGATACTGCCGCCGACGATCGGAAGATCGGCATTGGAACCAACGAAGTAATGCGGGAACTGTCTGACAAAATCCAGCAGCTTGCGGAAACAGGATCCGTCGATCTTCATCGGCACATGGCTTTCGTTGAAAACGATGCAGTGCTCATTGTAATAGACATACGGACTGTACTGCAGATACCAGTCAGCGCCGCACAGCCGGACCGGAATGATCCTGTGATTCTCTCTTGCCGGATGATTGAGGCGGCCTGCATACCCTTCGTTTTCTCTGCACAGCTGGCATTTCGGATAGCCTGTCTGGGCAGCGTTCTTCGCGGCCGCGATCGCCTTGGGATCTTTTTCGGGCTTGGACAGATTGATCGTGATATCCAGGCTTCCGTATTCTGTATCTGTTTTCCATTTGATATCTTTTTCGATCCTGTCAGTGCGGATGTAGTTCGTGTTTCTGCTGAAAGCATAGTACCAGTCTGTCGCGGCTTCCGGTCCTTCTTCCTTCAAAATGGTCTGGAAGCGGTCCTGTACCTGAGACGGCCATGGGGTCAGACTCCCCATCAGCTTTGTATCAAAGAGATCTTTTGCGGTAATGCCGCCGTCAATGATTCCCTTTTCCACCGCTTCTTCTGTCAGTGCTTCAAGGATCTCATGCAGGGAAAGATCAGCCGGTGTCCCTTCCTCATAGTCCTCTTCCTGCATCGTCATCAGAAGCTGGTTTCTGACATATATGGCATCTTCCGGGCGGATCAGGTCTTTTTCAAGGCCATACTGTATCAGGGATGCGATCATATCGTATTTCATATGTCACCTCAGAGGATACGGACGCCGCCGGCAGGTCTGATTGACATGACAAAGCAGCTTCCTTTTCCAAGCACTGTTTCCATTTTTTCAATGAATCCTTCTGTCATATCCTCCGGCACAAATGCCTGTACAGTTCCGGCAAAACCGCCGCCATGCACTCTGACCGCGCCTTTTCCCTTCAGAATTTCTTTTGCCAGAGCGATGGTGAGGGCAACCGCCTGATGATGTGTTTCACCTGCCGGTGTGATGTTCTGCAGGTATTCCCAGCTGCTGTGTCCGGATTCCTTCACAAGTTCGAGGAAACGTGCGTATTCATGCTTCTCGATTGCCTCAGCTTCCTGCTGTGCCCGTTCATTTTCATCAAAGAAGTGGATCGC
>JAILCN010000181.1 GCA_024680365.1 Solobacterium sp. | reverse complement strand
TGGAGAAATATCTGAAGAAGCACAGGATCCGGGAGTACTTCAGTACGCCGGAGCTTCCTTTTCAGCTGTACCGGCTGGAAAAAGGGGAGTATCTGAACAACGAACTGGATCCGAAAGACTACTTCTCGTTTATCGTGGAAGGCGCGTATCAGATCATCAATGTCGATGATTCCGGCAGGACGCAGAGCTTTCCGGTCAGTGAAGGATTCAACTGTCTCGGCGACCTGGAATTCGCGATCGGGGAATACTCACCGTATCTGATCGAGATCCGCCGGACCTCCTGGTTTGTGACGCTTCCTCTGAAGGATGCCAGAAGCCTGCTGGAGAATGATCCGCTGTTCCTCAGATTCCTCGTCCGTCAGCTGGGATCGAAGGTAAAGAGATCCCAGAACCTTCTTCTGGAAGGCGGAAACCATGAAGAAAGACTGCTGTATTATATCCGCAGCGTCTGTACAAATGACACGTTCTCAGGCGTTGAAAAAGCAGCCGCGTATGTCCGGGTATCCAGACGGCAGCTGCAGAGGATCCTTCATAAATTCATTGAACAGGGAATTCTGGAAAAGACCGGCAGGGGAACTTACCGTCTGCTTCAGAAATGATCACAGTCTTCCCGATAAAACAGCATGGGCAGGCAGGATGCTCATCATCATGAGCAGAACATCCGCCGATCCGCAGATGCCGCGGGAATACAGGAAGATGCCGCAGGCCAGCATCATGCCGATGTAGATCTGGCTCATCGCGCAGGCAGAAGCTTTCGTCTTTTCACTTTCCTGCGGAAACAGAAGCGGGAACGCGATGCAGGCAGCCAGAAAGATCACGGCACAGAGCAGTCCGGCAGGCAGGGAAATGCGGCAGATAAAGACACAGACAGCAGTGCCGTACAAGACAGCTGCTGTTTTCTTTTCCTTTGGACTCTGACACGGCTGATACAGCAGAGCACTGATAAAAGACGCGAGGATCACAAAGATCATGCAGTATGGCAGCGCCAGTTCGGACTTTCCAGCAGAATGCAGGATGCCGAGCGCTGTAAAGATCATGGCAGCACCGTGAAAGAAATGTGCCGCCGCAGTCACGTAACTGCTGTCAGCTGTTTCTTTATAAGACCGTATTTCTTCTATCAGGATCACACCAGCTTCCTCGATCAGCGTGATCGTCAGAAGACCTTCGGAAAGCGGCATTTCATGATGCAGATGCAGCAGAACAACACAGATGGCAGCTGCCGCAAGCAGACTGCATCCTGCCTGCAGGATCCGGAACGGGATCTGCAGTTCTTCCTGCTTTTTCCGGATCAGATGGGCAGAAAGCGGGATCAGTCCGGCAGTCAGAAGCAGCAGCGCGGCAGTGAGGTCTGTTAACAGAGCCGCAGCGGTGAAACACAGGAAAGATGCAGCTTTCTCAATGTTATGGTCATACTGTCCCTCAATCTGACTGCGTCCGTATCCGCACAGAAATGTCATCGCGGCAGAGCCGGTGATGCACATGGCCGCAAACACCTGGGGATACCAGCCGCTGATGCCTTCCATCAGAAACCCGAGCAGTGAGGAAAGCGCGTAATAAAACAAAACAGTTCCGGCAGAAGCTGCCATTGTATAGATCACAGAAAGAAGATTTCTGTTATGTGTATGTTCAGACATGGTTCCTCCGTCTCATGAAGACTATTATAATATATAATAAACATATGATCAGATTAATTGCGGCCGATATGGACGGCACATGCCTGGATACATTCAAGCGGATCTCAGCGCGCAATCTGCGGGCGATGAAGATCCTGCAGGAGCGGGGCGTGATCATTGTTCCCGCCAGCGGAAGAGCACTGGAATCCATTCCTTCCGTGATCCTGAAAGATCCGTCTTTTCGCTATGTGCTTACATCCAACGGCAGCCGGGTCACGGACCGTGATGAAAACAGTCGGCTGTTCTGTGAAGAGATCCCGCTTTCCGTGATGAAACGACTTCTTGAAGAATTCCGCAGAATGCCGGTCACGATCGGTCTGCAGGTCAATGACCGCTATGTCGTGCAGGGCGGAACCATCGCTTCCGCGGTCGGTCTGTTCGCGTTCCGTTCCGACATGGAAAAAGTATCCGTTGTCAGGAACATTGACAAAGTGCTGGAAGATGCCGAAGGCGTGGAGAAGATCACCATGTTCTACCGGAATCCCTCAGCCCGTGCAAAAGTATCGGAGATCCTGAAGGAATATCCCGGTCTGCAGACAGCGTTTACCAGCGTGCTCTATGCGGAGATCTGCGCGGCAGGAGCAGGCAAGGGCAACGCGCTGAAGAAGCTGCGGGAAGTCCTTGGCATCAGCCGGGAAGAAACCGCCTGCATCGGGGACGGCGAAAATGATCTGACCATGTTTGATGAAAGCGGCATGACATACGCGCCGGCCAGCGCGTCAAAAGTGATCCTGGCCAAAACGGATGTTATCACAGCTGACAACCGCAGTGACGCATTCTTCCGCATGACGGAAGATCTGATGAAAAAACACCTGGTATAAAATATCGGAAGAAGGAGACTGGTATGGCTGAAGACATCAGAAACATGAAAAGCACCTCTGGCATCAAAGAATTTGAAAAGCACTATGAACTTCCGCATTGTGTCGTACTGGACAGTGAATACTGTTCCATGGGCAGAATGATCGCTGTCAAAGCATGCAAAGCCAGCGGCTACGCGTATTATGACACAGTGATCCTGCTGGATCTTGTTCCGGAGGAAGGCGTTACGATCGATGAAGCGCTCGTGTATGAGAAGCGTCTGCGCAGCGATGAGATCGATAAAGAAAAGATCCTTGCCGATCCGGAATATATCAGGATCAAAAAGGCGTTTGACAAGGCGATCGATATTGCGCTTGCCAAGGGACCGTGCCTGATCCATGACAGAGCGGTAAAAGAAACAATACTGGCGAAAGGATATTCCTGCATCTCCGTTCTGATGTACGCGGAAGATATGCCTGCCAAGATCGTCAGGGCAAGGTTCTCGCCGCTCTATGAAAATCTGACCGATGACGCAGAAGTCATCCGGATGATCCATGAGGAGGACATGGCCAGAACAAACCTTCACAAACTGCACAGCAATACAGCATGGGGCGAAAAGAACGCGTATGATCTGATGATCAACAGCGATGCGTTCGGCAGAGATTTCTCAGCCGTCGTCCTGGCATCTGCCATGACAAAGCACTGAGCACACAGGCAGGACTGCGGAAACGCAGTCTTTTTTTCGTCTCTTGACAACGTATTGTCCGGTGCTATATTGAAAGTGTATCGATAATCGATAGTGTTGATAATCGATACAGAGAGAAATACTATGGCAAGAAAAGAATTTGAGACACT
>JAILCN010000166.1 GCA_024680365.1 Solobacterium sp. | reverse complement strand
GACGGCGTCCACTTCAAAATGCAGCTTCGCGTTGATCAGGGCATAGCGGGGATGAACGACAGCGTGACGCATGCCGGTCTGGTAGAACGTTTTGTTTTCATAGAGATAGAAGTCATGCAGCATCGCCCCGCGGGCAGCGCTTTTCGCGTTCAGCCCGGCATTGCGGCACCACAAAAACGTATACCACGCGACATTCAGACAGTGCTGATAGCGGGTCGTACTGTTGTGGTGGATAAAGTCTTTCAGCTTCTGATAGACAGGCTCTGCGGTAATATCACTGACACTGCGCAGGAATTCCATCGCTGTCTCATCATCCGCTTCCAGAAATGTCACTTTCGAGCCGATGACCTTTGTCATGCCTCTCTCCTTTTATCTGTGATTCAGTACTTTTTTCATATCATTGATATGATCGGTCAGAGCTTCGTTGACCCAGGAGTCCTGCATCGTTCTCTCATGAGCTGATGCGGCGGATCCGGAAAGCGCCAGGGAAAGCTGGTATTCTCTCGTGAACCAGGGCTTGTCCAGATACTCTGCGTTTTCCGGAAGGATCTGGGCCAGCTGCCAGGCTTCATCGAGAAGCTGTTCTGTTTTTGCGTCAGTATTGATCTCAACAGTATATGTATTCATCATGCAAACTCCTGTTCTCTGCATTTCCATCATGCAGGATCTGCGGCATCTCTGCAATGCCTGCTATAATTGTAACGGAGAAGAACATTTTATGAAATATATCATTCAGATCTTTACCGGCGGCTGGCACAATCAGAATTATTCGCCAGAACAGATCATCGAACGGCTGGAAACGGTCACTTCACGCATTCCGGTGCAGCGGGTCATCCTCGGCTGGAACATCGACAAAGAACTGTACAAAGCGATAAACACGTACCTTTCTTCAAAACAGATCGGTTCATTCCTGTGGCTGCCGGTGTTTTCCGAGATCAGTGAGCTGTTTCCCGGTCCTGAGACCGTAGACATCTACGGACAGAAGACACAGACTCTTGCCCTGCAGGAAGGTGAAAACTTCGCCTTCAGCTGTCCTTCCGCAATGCAGAACATTGAAAACGTGAAGCGCGTCTATGAAGAATACTTTGCCGGCTGCGGCTTTCAGGGCGTCTTCCTGGACAAGATCCGCGGACAGTCGTTTGTCGGCGGAACAATGGGCGTGCTGAGCTGCGGCTGTGCGAACTGCCGGCAGCGTTTCCTGCAGAACGGACTGGATCTGAATACTCTGAAAAAAGTGTATGAGACAAAGAAGGATCATCTTTTCGATACAGATGGATATGTGCCGGGAAAAGGTTTCCTGTTCCGTGATCCGGCATCAGAACAGTTCTTTACTGTCAAATCAGAGATCATCGCGGAGCAGGTCCGCGATCTCTGCCGGTGGTTTCATGCGAAAGGGCTGAAAACAGGACTGGATCTGTACGCTCCCCTGCTGAGCAGGTTCACCGGACAGGACTATGCACTGATTACCAAAGAAGCAGACTTCATCAAGCCGATGATGTACCGCAGGACAGAAGCCCCGGCCGGCATCGGCTATGAATACACACTGCTGAAAGAATGCATTCCCCAGGCGGAAGGCTATCCGGACATCCATACAGATGTCGCGTTCCTGACCAGCCAGCTGGCGGAAATGAAAGACCTGCCGGTATCCGTATATCCCGGCATTGAGATCAATTACCGGGAAGATATCGCAAGGACTGATCCGGAATATATCAGAGCTTCCCTGCAGGCAGTCAGAGACTGCGGCATGGCAGGCGCAGTGCTGGCCTGGGATGTGATGCTGGCACCGGATGAGCATCTTGACGCATTGATCTGATGGGATCACAGGAAAAGCAGCTTACGCGGCTGCTTTTGTTTCTCTGTCGTTTTGACTGCTCTTCAGCAACCGGATCCAGTTCCGCTGTCTGTATGCATAGAACGCGTTTGCCCAGAGCCAGATGAACAGTGTTTTCCAGCCTGCCTGTATCTCGACCTGATCCGTGTATTTCGTATGACTGCTGTCCAGCGGGATCATGGTAATATCATGATTCCAGACAGGCACATGTTCATTGCCTTCCCGGCTGCTGACAGCTTCCGGATCAAAACGGACAATATGGATCCTGTGCGTACCGAACGGGATCACTCCGAACAGTTTCAGGCGGTACTCTGACGTACTGCCGCATGTCCAGACAGTATCGGCTTCGTGGACCGGCTCAAAGGCCGCATAAGGCTTTGCGACAGCCTGCAGCGTTTCCAGTTTCTGAAGTCTTGCGAAAACTTCCTCCCGGGGAGCGGGAAATACCGAGCTTTTTCTGACGATCATTGTTTCCCTTTCCCTGCCGTATTTTTCTTCATCAGCCGGATCATCATCTCCCAGCCTTCCCTGCCTTCTCTGCATACAGGGAAGACCGGGTAGCAGTGGAACATTCCTTCGCCGACGATCATCTCATAATCGACTCCGTATTTCTTCATCGCCGCCGCAAAAGAAGGCGCGCAGGCATACAGCGTCTCATCGCTTCCATAAATGAACGTGGTCTTCGGACAGTTCGTAAAATCACCCTTCTGCAGCCAGATCATGTAATCCGGAACGCTGTCATCCCCATGCCGCATGACTTCCACGGCTGTCTTCATGTACTGCGCCGGGATCGCCACATCCTTCCTGTCCAGTTCCAGCATCCGCTGCCATTCTCCCTCTGTATCCACACAGGTGCCAGGAGAGATCGCCATGATATAGCCGGGCATCGGCGTGTCTCCATGGCCGTCGTTAATGTATGGAACCATGCCGAGCGCCAGGTTTCCGCCGGAGGAGGTGCCAAGCACAGAGATATTCTCCGCCGGATACTCTTTCAGAATGACCCGGTAGGTCTCGTGGATCATTTCATATGCCCTGCTCAGCGGGTACTCCGTGCATAACGGGTAATACGGAACAAACACATCCAGGCCTGTTTCTTTCGCAAACTGAAGTGCCTTTCGGATGGAACCGGGTCTTGGCGCGCTGATCATACCGCCGCCGATCAGGAACAGGTTCGCTCTGCCGGTCTTCTTTTTATGGATCATCTTCAATACCGGACAGCCCATGACCTCAATGCGGCTGATTTCAAAATCTTTATCCTTCAG
>JAILCN010000155.1 GCA_024680365.1 Solobacterium sp. | reverse complement strand
CATTAAGTAAGAGTGCTTTGTTTTTTGTTTTTACTGATTCTCTGACATCATCCGATAGAAATGTCTCCTTTTAGACAAGGAGAACGTGGTACTTAGACTTATCTTGCCGATCTTGATAAAACGTTGCCAGAACATAATCCTTTAAATAACTGTACTCATCAGGCAAATTATCAATGCCTCGAACCCATTTATATTGTGCCGCCTCATATCCTCTCGACGGTGGTGGACTAAGTTCTGGTATCTTCCATTCATTTCCTTCTTTAAAAGCGCTTCTGATTTTTCCTCTTCGGATCCATTGTCTTACTGTACCTTGTTCAACATTGTAAATTTGTGAGTATTGCTCAACAGTTAGAGCAAGTGGGCTTATGGTTATCATCTTATATACAGCATCACCCTTTGATGACTTAAACTCATTGTTCTCATCCAGCTTGTATTCTTTGATGTGCTCAAGTACTAAAGAGAATTCATCGTATTCATATTCAAGGCAATACACCCAGTAATCCGGAAGTTCTTCGAACAAAACCGCATACACCTATTCCCAGGACGTAAGTTTAATTATCTTCATATTCGTCATCTTTCTATCAAAATAGTAGGAAAATGCCATTACAAAAAAAAGTGCCACCATGCATGCGACTGCTTCGCACGGAACTGTGGCGCATTTTTTGGTGATGTTCAACGATGCAGTGGGCAGTACATGAATGGGTACAGTGATATACAAAAGAAAGAACTACTATAACTGCATAAGGCGGTTATAGAACAATGATTAAAGATAGTTTTTTTAAAGATCTTGCGCCTGTAGAGGCAGAGATGATCCGGGACTATGTCCTCCATGAAATGTGTCCGGAGCTTGAGGGGACAGCCAATGCTGAGAACCTGAACAGATCTGTTAAGAGATGCGCTCACTGCGGATCGGAGAGAATTATCAGATATGGATATAACAATAAAACACAGAGATTTGAGTGTAAGAACTGCGGAAGAACATTTTCGTCTACGACAGGGACTATGTTTTATGCATCAAATATCGACTTTGAAACATGGTCGGCATTTATCGACTGTGAAGTAAAGGGCCTGACATTAAGTGAAGAAGCTTATACGATCCATAAATCCAGGACAACATGTTTCAATATGAGGCAGAAACTTTATAAAGCTGCTGAAAAAGTGCAGAGAAATGTCCTTCTGAAAGGCGATGTGGAGATGGACTGTACGTTCCTTCCAATCAACTTCAAAGGAACCAAGCCATCAAATATGATCAGAAGGAGTAAACGACGCGGAAAGCATAAACGTGCGATTCATAAGACAAAGACAGAGAATAAGGATCCGCAACTATGCATATACACGGCACTGGATGAGGATGACAATATCGTTTTCAGAGCTGTGTATATGCATAGTTGTTCCTCCTGTTCATGAATATTCTTTGGTATTTTAAGCAATGATGACGTCAGTCACCTCACGCAGCTGCCGCAGCGTTTCTTCTGAGATTGCGGTGTCTGTGATCACGTGATCAAAATCGCTGACTTTATAGAATTCAAAGAAGTCATAGCGGCCGAATTTGCTGGAATCCGCAACCAGATATTTTTCATCCGCATGATCCAGTACCGCTTTCTGGACTTCTCCTTCCGCTTCACTGTATGTATATACACTGCTGCTGACGATGCCGTTGACGCTGATGAATGCTTTGGAGAAACGCATGCTGCGGATGGACTGAAGGGATACCGTGCCGACGAATGCGCCGGTAATGGGGCGGTATTCTCCTCCGACAAGAAGCAGGTCGACGGAAGAACTCCGGCTCAGGATGTCAAAGACCGGCAGACTGTTTGTGACGATCCGCATATTCCGGTTCTTCAGATTTGAAGCGGTGAGCTCGAGCGTTGTGCCCGGTCCGAGAAAAACTGTTTCCCCGTCGGAAATCTGCGCCGCGGTCAGATCGGCAATGTCGTTTTTCTCTGCTTCCTGCAGACGCTTTTTTTCCAGATGGGAACGTTCAAGACCGCTATCATCTGAATAGATTCTCTGTGCGCCGCCATGGGTGCGGATAAGCAGGCCTCGCTGCGCCATTTCACTCAGATCTCTTCTGACAGTCATGTCCGATACGGATAATTCCTGCATGATCTCATTTACTGTTACGGTTCCCGTGCTGTTCAGCATGCTCCGGATATGATTCTGACGTTCTTCTTTTTTCATATTTGTTCCATCCAATCTGTTTGTATTATATATCGAGCAGAAAAATCAAACAAGTATCGAACAGTCAAACATATCAAAAACAACCCGCAGTTTTGTACAAAGCAATGAAAACGCCAGTTTATCTAGTCTTTTTGTGGTTGCTAAGAATTGTTTGATTGTTTATATCGAAATATTTATGTTTAAAATAAACAAATTAATGTTGATTATTTGTTTGAATCGAACTATACTGTAACCGCAGAAAGGAAATGGATCCATTCACGGTGAAGTATGATTGTATACGAGAGATTGTGGAAAACGATGAGACAAAAGAAAATAACGTACTATCAGCTTGAGAAGCACTACGGCATCAGCACAAACACTCTGCGGCGTCTGCGGAGGAATCAGAATATCAGCACATATACGCTGAATAAACTGTGTTACATTCTGACCTGCGGTCTGGTCGATATTGTGGAATTCCGTGAAGATCCGGACGAAGAGCGTCCTGTGAAGCGCGTTCCCTGATACCTGCAGCAATTATTATCAGAATCTATGAGAGGGCGGTCATGCTCTCTCATTTTTTCTTGATTTATGTTGAATCTTTCATTCGGTTTGACGTTTGCTATTCCTCGTTAACGGCATCCTTTCTGCATGGCAGACCACTGCACTTTATGACAGATATGAAAAGGAATACAGCGATTCTATAATTTTCGTAAGAGCTCACTTTCTGAAAGGATTATCGGATCCGAAATCCCAATAAGCCGGCCGGCTTTCCAGATAACTGATATTAGAGGAGGAAATAATGGTTTTTGTTATCGGCTCAGATCCTGCAGGAAAAGACCTGAAGGAAATCATCATACAGTTTCTTTCGGAAAACTCGTACGAAGTGATTGATGTGACCGGAAATGATCCGGTTGATTTCGTCGATGCATCGGTGGCTGTCGTACGCGAAGTCAGGAAATCTGATGACTGCTACGGCATCATTGTCGACGCATTTGGCGCGGGTCCGTTCATGACAGTCACCAGGATCAAGGGCGTCATCGCCGCTGAAGTATCTGATGAGAGAACTGCTTATATGACCCGTTCACATAATAATGCCCGTATCATCACCCTCGGATCAGAGATTACTGGTCCCGCCATGGCAAAGAACATCGTGAAAAGCTTCGCGGAAGGTTCTTACGACGGCGGCCGTCATCAGGTCCGTGTGGACATGCTGAATCATATGGGAAAAGAAATCATGCTGGAGGAAACGGAATGAGGATCGCACTGGGATGTGACCATATTGTCACAATCGAAAAGATTGCCGTCGCTGACCATCTCAAGGAGAAAGGTCATGAAGTGATTGACTGCGGCACATATGACAATTTCCGCACGCATTATCCGATCTACGGAAAGCGTGTCGGTGAGGCGGTTGCCCATGGCGAAGCAGATTTCGGCATCTGCATCTGTGGAACAGGCGTCGGCATCAACAATGCTGTAAACAAAGTTCCCGGCATCCGCGCTGCGCTTGTGCGCGACATGACGACAGCTCTTTACGCCAGAAAGGAACTCAATGCCAACGTCATCGGGTTCGGCGGAAAGATCACAGGCGGATTTCTGATGAATGATATCATCGACGCATTTCTTGAAGCGGAATATGTCCCGACAGAGGAAAACAGAAAGCTGATCGAAAAGATCAATCAGCTGGATACTGCTGCGGATGATCAGGAAGATCCGCACTTCTTCGATGAATTCCTGGAAAAGTATAAACGCGGAGAATACGTATGATCCTGACCGTTACGATGAATCCGTCCATCGACATCGCCTATCAGATCTCTCATCTGATCCTCGACGGTGTCAACCGTCCGGAAGAAACGCATAAGACGCCGGGCGGCAAAGGTCTCAATGTCACGCGCGTGCTCAGTGAATTCGGCGAAGACGTCACCGCTGCCGGGCTGATCGCGGGCAGAAACGGGGATTATCTGCAGGAGGAACTGGACAAAGCGGGAATCCGCACCGCGTTCTTCCGCACAGAGGGGAATACCCGCAACTGCATTGCTGTGCTTCATGAAGGAATGCAGACAGAGATCCTGGAAGCCGGCCCGCAGATCTCACCGGAGGACTACAGCCGCTTCTGCGCATTCTTTGCGGAAACGGTCAGAAAAGCAGACGCTGTCGTATTTTCCGGCAGCCTTCCCAAAGGCATTCCGGATACTTGCTATGCGGATATGACAAAAGTCTGTCAAGAGAACGGGATCCCCGTCATCCTGGACTGTTCGGGAAAAGCCCTTGAAGCTTCCCTGAAGGCAGACGTCAAACCAACTGCGATCAAACCCAATACCGACGAACTCGGACAGATCTTGAAAAGAGAAGTGCCCCGGGAACCGGAGGCACTCATCGAAGCACTTTTAGAAGCGCCGTTCGAAGGCATTGAGTGGATCATCGTCTCACTGGGAGGCGACGGATGCTTTGCCCGTCACAACGATCATTTTTACAAAGTTGATATTCCAAAGATCCATGTGGTCAGTCCGGTCGGATCGGGAGATTCGACTGTCGCCGGCATCGCTTCCGGCATTGTAAACGGCCTCTCTGACAAAGAACTGCTGAAGCGGGCGAACACGCTGGGCATGTTGAACGCGATGGAGAAGGAGACCGGCCACGTCAATATGGAACACTATGATGAACTGTTTCAGAAAATAACAGTTACCGAGGTACATAAGAAATGAAACTGACAGAAAACAAGAAAGCCTGTATGGCTCGTCTCAGTGATGAAAGAGGCATCATCAGCGCGCTTGCGTTCGATCAGCGCGGCGCCCTGAAACGGCTGATGAAGCAGCACAGCAGCGAAGAACCAGATGCTGAAATGATCGAACGTCTGAAGACGATCGTCGCGGAAGAACTGACGCCGTACGCATCATCGATGCTGCTGGATCCCGAATACGGACTGCCTGCCTCAAAGGCGATGCAGGAAGGAACCGGTCTGCTGCTTGCCTATGAAAAGACCGGATATGACACAAACAGCACGGAACGTCTGCCGGACTGTCTTGCCGACTGGTCGGTCAGACGCCTGAAAGAAGCCGGCGCTGACGCAATCAAGTTCCTGCTGTATTACGACGCAGACAGCAGCGAAGAAACCAACCGGAAGAAAGAGGCATATATCGAACGTGTCGGCGCGGAATGCGCAGGAGAGGATATCCCGTTCTTCCTTGAGATCCTTGCCTATGACGAAAAGAATCCTGACGTGTCAGACGCGGAATACGCGAAGGTCAAGCCGCATAAGGTGATCGAGGCAATGAAGGTGTTCTCCGATCCGCGCTTCGGCATCGACGTTCTGAAGGTGGAAGTTCCCGTCAACATGAATTACGTGGAAGGATTCAGTTCCGGCGAATCTGTTTATACGGCAGAAGAGGCGAAAGAATGGTTCCGTCTCCAGGAAGAAGCTGCGGGACTTCCATATATCTATCTCAGTGCGGGCGTAAGCGCGGATCTGTTCCGCAGAACGCTGCGTTTCGCAAAAGAAGCCGGCGCTCAGTTCTCCGGTGTGCTCTGCGGCAGGGCGACCTGGGCAGGCAGTGTGAAAGGCTATATGGAAAACGGTGAGGAAGCAGCGCGCGAGTGGCTGAAAACCGAAGGAAAAGACAACATCGAAGCACTGAATGAAGTGTTGAAACAGACAGCTGTCCCTTGGAATGAAAAAGAATAACAGGAGGACGAGATGAACAGAGAAGAAGTGACCCTGCTCGGGTTTGAGATCGTCGCGTATTCCGGCGATGCACGCTCCAAGATGCTGGATGCTCTGAAAGCAGCCCAGAATAAAGAATTCGACAAAGCAGAAGTGCTGATCAAAGAAGCGGAAGAATGCCTGAATGACGCTCATAAGGCGCAGACCACTCTGCTTCAGAAAGAAGCGATTGGTGAAGATATCGCCTACAGTATTACCATGATGCATGGTCAGGATCATCTGATGACATCCATTCTGCTTCAGGACCTGATGAGGCATTTTATAGAACTGTATAAAAGGAACTGACGATGAACCGGCTGATCAACTGGATTGAAAAAGGGAAACCATTCTTCGAAAAGATTTCCCGCAATATTTACCTGCGTGCAATCAGAGACGGGTTTATTGCCGGCATGCCGGTCATCCTGTTCTCCAGTATCTTCATTCTGATTGCCTACGTACCCAATGCGTTCGGTTTTCACTGGAGTCCTGAAATCGAAGCACTCCTGATGACGCCGTACAACTATTCCATGGGTATTCTGGGTCTGTTCGTGGCGGGCACGACTGCCAAGGCGCTGACTGACTCGATGAACAGAAACATGGAAAGCACGAATCAGATCAACTATATCTCCACGATGCTCGCTTCGATCATCGGCTTCATCATCATGGCGGCCGAACCTGCTGAGGGCGGCGGATTCCTGACCGGATTCATGGGAACGAAAGGCCTGCTGACAGCGTTCATCGCTGCATTCGTGACAGTCAATGTATATAAGGTGTGCGTGAAGAACAACGTTTCGATCCGCATGCCGGAAGAAGTTCCGCCGAATATCTCTCAGGTATTCAAGGATGTGATCCCGTTCGCTCTGTCGATCGTTTTGCTGTACATTCTGGAACTGATCATCCACAGCGTTATGGGAGTCAATGTGGCTGAGTCCATCGGAACTCTGCTCGCTCCGTTATTCAAAGCGGCAGACGGATATCTCGGCATCACGATCATCTTTGGCGCCTATGCGTTTTTCTGGTTCGTCGGCATTCACGGTCCTTCGATCGTTGAACCCGCAATCGCAGCGATCACCTATGCCAACGTGGAAACCAATCTGCAGCTGATGCAGGCGGGAATGCATGCGGACAAAGTGCTGACGTCGGGAACACAGATGTTCATCGTCACGATGGGCGGTACCGGCGCAACGCTTGTCGTACCGTTCATGTTCATGTGGCTGACCAGATCAAAGAGAAACCGCGCCATCGGCAGAGCTTCTGTCGTACCTACTTTCTTCGGCGTCAATGAACCGATCCTCTTTGGAGCTCCGATCGTACTGAACCCGGTGTTCTTCGTTCCGTTTATCCTGGCGCCGATCGTCAATGTATGGATCTTCAAATTCTTCGTTGATGTTTTCGGAATGAACAGCTTTACAACCAACCTTCCCTGGACAACGCCGGCTCCGCTGGGACTGATCCTGGGCACCAACTTCCAGTTCCTCTCCTTCGTACTGGCTCTGCTGCTGATCGTCGTGGACATCGCCATTTACTATCCATTTATCAAAGTCTACGATGAACAGATTCTTGAAGAAGAGAGAACCGGAAAGACGGACGATTCCCTCAAGGAAAAGGTTGCCGCGAATTTCAACACTGCCAAGGCAGACGCCATTCTGGAAAAGGCAGGTGTAGACGAAGCGGCGAAGGAAATCACGGAACAGGTCAATGTGCTCGTTCTCTGTGCCGGCGGCGGAACCAGCGGACTGCTGGCCAACGCACTGAACAAAGCTGCAGCAGAGTATGGAGCACCGGTCAAGGCGGCTGCCGGAAGCTATGGCGCCCACCGGGAGATCCTTCCCCAGTACCAGCTGGTCATCCTTGCGCCTCAGGTAGCCTCCAACTTCGAAGATATGAAAGCCGAGACTGACAAACTCGGAATCAGGCTCGCGAAGACGGAAGGCGGCCAGTATATCAAACTGACCAGAGACGGACAGGGAGCCCTGGATTTCGTAAAACAACAGATGTCATAAAGAGAGGTCAATATGAGTAAATCATTGCCTAAAGACTTTATCTACGGCGGCGCGACGGCAGCCTATCAGGCTGAAGGCGCTGTCCACACAGACGGCAAAGGACCTGTAGCATGGGATAAATACCTGGCGGAGAATTACTGGTATACTGCTGAGCCGGCGAGTGATTTCTATCACATGTATCCGGTAGATCTGGAACTGTGTGAACAGTTCGGAATCAACGGCATCCGTATATCCATTGCCTGGTCGCGTATTTTCCCGGCCGGATACGGGGAGGTCAATCCCAAAGGTGTTGACTTCTATCACCGGCTGTTCGCGGAATGCCATAAACGGCATGTCGAGCCATTTGTGACGCTGCATCATTTTGATACACCGGAAGCGCTGCATTCGGCAGGCGACTTCCTGAACAGAGAAACCATTGACCACTTTGTGGAATATGCAGAATTCTGCTTCAGGGAGTTCAAAGAAGTGAACTACTGGACAACATTCAACGAGATCGGCCCGATCGGTGACGGTCAGTATCTTGTCGGCAAATTCCCGCCCGGCATCCGGTACGATCTGGCAAAGGTATTCCAGTCGCATCATAATATGATGACAGCCCACGCAAAGGCAGTTCTGGCCTATAAAAAAGGCGGCTATACCGGCGAAATCGGTGTTGTCCATGCTCTGCCTACCAAATATCCGTATGATCCTGAAAACCCGGCAGATGTCAGGGCGGCAGATCTGGAAGATATCATTCATAACCGGTTCATCCTGGACGCGACGTATCTCGGACATTATTCCGATCATACAATGGAAGGCGTCAGGCATATTCTGGAAGCCAACGGCGGAACTCTGGATCTGAGAAAAGAGGACTTCGAAGTTCTTACAGCCGCCAAAGATCTCAATGACTTCCTTGGGATCAATTACTACATGAGCGACTGGATGCGGGCATATGATGGTGAAACTGAAATCACCCATAATGCCACCGGTGCCAAGGGCGGGTCTGTTTACCGGATCAAAGGTGTCGGACAGCGAGAATTTGATGTTGACGTACCGCGGACAGACTGGGACTGGATGATCTGGCCGCAGGGCCTCTATGATCAGATCATGCGGGTCATTCATGACTATCCAAACTACAAGAAAATCTACATTACAGAAAATGGTCTCGGATACAAAGATGAATTTGTCGATGACACCGTATATGATGATGCGCGTATTGATTATATCCGCCAGCATCTGAATGTGCTGTCTGACGCGATCCGTGACGGGGCAAATGTCAAAGGGTACTTCCTGTGGTCTTTGATGGATGTATTCTCCTGGTCCAATGGCTATGAGAAACGTTATGGCCTCTTCTATGTGGATTTTGAAACTCAGAAGCGCTATCCGAAAAAGAGTGCTTACTGGTACAAAAAGGTTGCGGAAACCGGTGTGATCGAGTAAGGTTCCAGCCCGACTGCCTGTATTTCCCGGCAATCTCAGTTCTTCGGTCTGCATGTGTGCAGATGGAAGAACTTTTTTGCGGAACTCTCATAACCGGCTTTTTCAATGGCTGCCGGAGTCAGGCATTGAAATCCTGTCTTTGACAGCACAATAGCGAAAAAACACGAGAAAGTGCCGATGAATACTGGCAAATTCTCGTGTTTTGGTTTTGCGGCGATATTGCGTAAATTATTGAGATCTCTCTTTTGTCTGCCTGATGACAGAGCGGACGGAAGATTTTTTCATGATCTGATAATCAGTCCGGAAGCCAAACGCATTGTGAAGATCATCCGTAATTTCTGTCCGCTTA
>JAILCN010000151.1 GCA_024680365.1 Solobacterium sp. | reverse complement strand
ATTATTGCTCCCTGTGAAAACGGATGAATGAACAGCCTTCTGCTCAGCTGTCGCTTTTGAAGTGAGTTTACCTGATGATTTCTCATATTGTCTGTGAGCTGTTCTTGTCATGTTACTCATCAGATATACTTTCTGAGCCAGTTGAAAAAGGACCATAAACAAGAGTGAAAGTAAGAGTGATTGTTCAAGTGTTTGTATTATCGGCAAACCCTGGCCCTGACTCATCGAAAAAAATGCAAGGAATCTGTGATAAACCGGTATTATTCTGTGATACTCCGGAATATCACAGAAAAGATGAAATGGAGAAGGGTAAGCATTATCATGAGGAGTGAAGAAAAAAAGAGGAAAAAGACTAATGAATTTCTTCACATCAACAGTCTGTGATCTTCTCATTCCGATCGCAGAACCACCACTCAGCAGCGCATCCAGGCCTGGCTGTTATCAGCCGGATGGACGTGCACTCAAACAGCGGCTTCATGACAGAAAAGAAACGAACAGGGCGAAAGAAAAATAATGAAAAAGTTTTTAACAGCTGTATTATCACTAACAATGTTTCACAGTCAGGTATTCATTCCGATATATGCAGAAAAAGAACAGCATGAAAAGGAAGTAAGCAAAGAAACAGTATTGGATTTCAATGAATTTCAATATGTTTCTGAACATATAGCAGAAGATTCCGTTATTTCCTATTCATTTGACGGAGAAACAGAAACATATACTATTATGGATCCCCATACAAATGAAGTAACGGATATCATCAGTGTTACAACACCAATGTACAGCACCAATTCTAACAGTAATGTCCATACGGCTTTTCTTACAGCGGATAAGATCATCAGCGGAAAAGGAGAAACTGTTGTTAAACTCAGATTCACAGCATCTGTTGAGAAGTATTCTTCAGGCTCATTCAGAAGTATCAATGCTCTGAATTATACGACTGTAGGAATTGTCGCATCTATGACAGATATGGAATTCAAATCGAAAGAATCACATGCAAGACCAAAGACAGGCGGATATCCGACAACAGATCTGAGCTGGTCTTATACTGTGTATGTTGCGACATCAGGAACCGTTTCTGTTGCTTTGGCTCCTTATTTTGTGAGCGCCGGTTTCAGCAAAACAAA
Organism: Solobacterium sp.; assembly: GCA_024680365.1. GTDB lineage: Bacteria > Bacillota_I > Bacilli_A > Erysipelotrichales > Erysipelotrichaceae > Bulleidia. The sequence continues at coordinate 2,380 of JAILCN010000151.1, read as the reverse complement.
TTATTTCTACAAGATCATTAATGATGCAGGAACATTCAGACTGTATTGAGAGAGGTTAATATGAACAAGAAAAAATCAATCATCATGATGGCAATCGGCTTTGTGTGGCTGACAATAGGCTGGAAGATCATACAGATGGTTTTCCCGCAGTTATTCTGGTTTTTCATTGGGACAGATGTGTATGGCGGAAGTGCTGACTGGGCATTATTTGGAAACACACTTGCCGCATGTGTCATATCCACAGATTTCATTGCATTTGCTCTGATACTGATTGGATGGGACATGTATCGTTCACAGAAAGAGTAACGGAAAGAATTATATTACTATCTGCTATCTGTCCGTCTGCAATGGCTCCTGTTATGCAAACTACATTGATGAAGCCGGTTGGGATAATCATAAGATATATGCACCAGCTGATGCATATGGAAGCGGCGGATCGATATCTCCAAAGGAAATGCGCTATGCCGGAGTTTTTCTGCTGAAAGATGGAACTGAAATTACACTTAGCGCAGACTATTCACTGTCGGATATTCCTAAGCATGAAAAAGGTGTTCTCAAGCACAGAAAAGGCAGGATGGTTTACTTCAGTGTGACATCTGAATCATGCCTGTGAAGTACCGTGGGACAGATACAGAATACTATGAAAAAACGGCTGCGGGATCCCGCGGCCGTTATCTTACTGATTCTTTTTGAATCTGTCTGCCAGTTTTTCTGATTCACCCGCATGTTTGCGGTTGTACTTCTCTGCCTGTTTTCTGTTGATGGCGTTCGATGCTCTGTCGACAAAGAAATTGCCGAACAGACCGGTAATTGCCATCAGGACTGCTGTTACAGCAAACAGCCCGATTAACCACATGACTCCGCTGTCCATAGCTGCCTCAGAAGATCTTGTGCTTTGTCTTTACGGAGAGCTTCTCTGTTCTGACTTCCGTGTTCTCATCAAGCTCGACAAACATTTTTTCAAGATAGGTTTCCAGCATATTCATATACAGGTCACCCTTGGGCTGGCCGTTGCTTGTTTTCCAGTGGGTGAATTCAAAGCGGTAGACAGACATGCCGTTTTCTTCACTTTTTCTGTACAGCTGCGCTGTCCAGTCCGGTGTTCCAGCGAATTTGTAAACCTGGTTTGAAGTGCTGCCTTTCATCTCTGTTCTGGTCTTAGAGTAATCGAAAGCTTTCACTTTTTCTGTAACAGTCTGAGGATCCGGTGTGCGCAGTGTGAATTCCTCAGCGTAGTGAGGAAAGTCGGATTTGCGCTTCATGATCACACCGTCTGCGATCATCTCACCCTGCTGCTTCAGGGCAAAGTACAGCAGTGCCGCAAAGCCGATGATTACAAGAACCAGCAGTATTTTCATGAACATGGCTGTTATTTCCCTTCGCGTTCCTTTTTCTTTCTGGCAAAGGCGTCCACAGCAGCGTCTGCGGCTTTGTCAACGCCTTTGGAAATCATATTCTCGAGGAAACGGATGGCGATAAAACCGACGATGGAAACTGCCACCAGAGTGATTCCGGCCAGGATGAGATTATCTGTGGAAGCGCCGATCCAGAGAGCGGCGAGCACACCGAAGATGATGGAATTGTAAGCGTAAGTTCTGTTCATAATGTATTTCCCCTTTTTTCTAATTATAGTTAATTATGCCCACTCTGCACAAAAAAATCCTGCCAGGCAGGATTCACTTTGTGACGTAATAGCGCCGCATCAGCCACTGGGAGAGACCGTCCAGTCCCGGGTAGATGATACGCTCATTGAGATTCATCTGATCCAGCATGTCTCTGATGCGCCAGATGATATCCTTGTCGATGATGTATTTGACGGTGTTTTCCGTGTTTTTGTCCAGCCAGTCTTCGATCGTGCAGGTGCCGTCCGCGCTTTCGATCCCCGGAGGAACGATCGCGAAGCTGGCATACTGGTTGATGATGCGCTGGTCGATCGAAGGCGGCTCCATCAGTACCATGGCATGATCCTGCATATCCAGATCATATTCCCTGAGTGAGCCGGTGACTCTCTGCAGCATCTCCACGGTATACATCTGGGCATTGTTGTTTTTCAGCTCACGCTGGTATTTTTCCGGCAGACGATCATTCAGTTCTTCTCCGTCGATCTTCCAAAGCAGGGCGTCACGGGTTCCCAGCTTGACCGGCTCCGCGCTTGTCGCGAAATGCAGACCGATCAGAGGGGAATATGTCCAGTCCAGCATGCGGGTGGGAAGACCGTGATGCTGGCCGATGATCAGCTGCCGCCAGACAGAATTCTTCAGTGCCGGGTCTTCGAAGGAGGCATACTTGGTAAAAGTACGCAGTATAGTACCTTCCAGCTGATCTTTCTTTGCCATGCAGTTGCGGTACAGGCTTGTGGAAAGATGCCACTGGGCATTGG
>JAILCN010000133.1 GCA_024680365.1 Solobacterium sp. | reverse complement strand
GCAATCTCAGAACTGACGAATGAATGTTCTATGAAATACCATCAGGCCGTTAAATCGGTCTTTTCGTAATGGCTTCTACCACATCACCTTCCTTCCTGGAAGTTTCTGCTAATTCACTCTTGACTTTTTATTAGCAGGCTTTCTCTGTATTCAGATTTCTGTTATCGTGGAGAGCTTTTCAGATTTTTGTGAAGTGGATCTGGAAGGCGTCATATTCCGGCGGTGTGGTCACCAAGTTGTGTCCTTCCACCGCTCTCATCGGCATCAGGAGGCCTGTGCTCATCAGAAGATTTCCTGAATAGACCATTCCGGTTTCATCATCACGGTAGGAAGCATCCGGATCAAGACCTGCGCATCTGATGAAGCGGTTCGGCTTGTTGCCGGTGACATCAAGCGTCACGATATTGAGCAGCGCTTCGCTGCCGTCTTCGGAAACCATCATCCAGGCAGCTTCCTGCCGGTTTTCCATGACATCTGTCAGTCTGTAATACAGACCGCAGTGCAGGATGTTCCAGTATTTTTTGAATGTTTCGATCTGGGCGGTGACCTGCTTCATTTCCTTTTCGGAAAGCCTGTTCAGATCCAGTTCATATCCGAAGGTCCCTTCCATCGCAACGACTGCTCTCGTATCGATCGGAACATATCTCTTTGTGTCATAGTTGGGGCATGCGGACACATGCGCTCCCATGGTGCGGATCGGATAAGCGAAGCTGGTTCCGTACTGGATCCGGACGCGGTCAATGGCGTCGGTGTTATCGCTGCACCAGATCTGCGGGCAGTAGTAAAGCATGCCAGCGTCGAAGCGTCCGCCTCCTCCCGAACAGCCTTCCAGAAGCAGATCGGGATATCTTTCCAGCAGCTTTTCCATAAAGCGGTAAACACCAAGGACATATTTGTACATGAGTCTGCCTCTGCTCTGGTATTCTGCTGTCCGGCTGTAGATATCAAAGAGCGGTCTGTTCATGTCCATCTTGATATAATCCGCTTTACAGTCATCGATGACTTCACAGATCTGATCAAGAACATGGTCGACAACTTCCTCTCTGGAAAAATCAAGGACCAGCTGGTATCTGTCGCGGATCGGATCGATGTCCGGTGCCGCAAAGGCCCAGTCCGGATGTTCCCGGTACAGGTCACTGTCTTCATTGACCATTTCCGGTTCGATCCAGAATCCGAACTTCATGCCCATCTTTCTGACCTCTTCCGCAAGTTCACCCATCGTGCAGCCGAGCTTGTTCGTATTTACATACCAGTCTCCCAGACCGGCAAAATCATCGTCGCGCTTGCCGAACCAGCCGTCATCGAGAACGAGCATTTCCACGCCGAGCTCTCCTGCTTTCTTTGCAATCGAGATGATCTTCTCACCGGTGAAATTCATTTCTGTCGCTTCCCAGTTGTTGATGAGGACCGGCCGTCTTCTGTTCTTCCATGGACCGCGGCATACATGTTCCGCGATCAGCTTATGGTAATTCCGGCTGAGTCTGCCAAGACCTTCATTACTGAACGTCAGGGCAATTTCCGGAGCGATGAAGGATTCGCCGGGTTCCAGGGGATAGTCAAATCTGTCCGGCTGGATGCCCATGACTGCGTGAACGGACCCGTAGGAATCTTTTGAAACATTTGCCGCGAATGATCCGCTCCAAAGCAGATTCATGCCGATGCACTGTCCGTACTGTTCATTTGTTTCTTTTTCCGCCAGGATCACAAACGGATTCTGGTGGTGGCTGCTGATGCCGCGGCGGCTGCTGATCACGGTTTCACGCTGAGCTATTTCTGTGCGGTATGGTGTTCTTTCACCGGCGTGTCTGCCGCTGAAATGGATCAGATCCCAGTCGGCTGATGTCATGATATCGACTGCCGCGCTGGCTGCCTGTGAAATGATCACAGTTTCACTGGTGCCGTTGATGATCTCAGCTGTTCTTGTAATGACATCAAGTTCAGGAAGAACGCCGTATTTCAGAACTGCCTTCAGTCCGGTATTTTTCTCTTTCAGAGTGACGATCAGCGTTTCCGCTTCCGCTTCATCTGCGTAGACCGCGGGCATGCCGGGCAGGCTGTACTTGCCGGAAACGACCTGATGTCCTTCGTAGCGCATGTCGCCTGTCATAAAGCCGTCTTTCCGGTTGATGCTGAGGGCAGGCGCGCGGTAATCGCCGGCTGCTTCACAGGAATATTCCAGAGGAAGCGTATCAGCGGAGATGGTGCGGTCGATGCCGGCATCATACGGATTCGGGGAGAAGCCGCGGTCACGGTATACGAGACTGCATCCGGCATCTGTATTGATCGTCGGACCATAATATGTATGAAGAAGGAGACCGAGAGGTCCGATCTTCATCTGGTAGCTTGTATTGCGGGTATGAATCGTGATTGTTCCATCTTGTTTTTTATATACGACTGGCATATGTCACATCTCTTTTCTATGTGTTTTTGCGGCAAGCTCTTCGTTCAGGGCTTTTTCGATGCCAAATATTTCATCGATCGTCGGATAAATGATCTGCATGCAGCAAAGCATCGGCAGCCAGAGTCCTGCGGTAAGCAGCAGGAATACCGATCCGGGAAACAGGAGGTTTACCAGGATCATCCAGGCGATCGCGATCAGAGATGCCGCAAGTGATCTGGGGAGATAGCGGAAGAACAGCAGCAAGCTGTTTTTGATCATTGCCATGACTGACAGTTCGATCAGGACCTGCTGGGCAAGCGCCCAGAGGAAGATCCCCGTGAAGACCGTCATACTGACGATCTGGCAGATGACCATTCCGAATCCCATGTCGAGCATTGGTATGTGCAGGAGGATAAATATCTGGACGGAGAATATCCCGCCGGCGATGATGCCCGGGACCAGCGTTTTTTTCCAGTTGTTCTTCAGCGCTCCGCTGTAGCGGTACCACCAGTCACCCGGTTCATCTCTCAGGCTTCGCAGCAGCGTGTCCGCCAGGCCGTAAAAACCCGGGGCGGCGATGATGCCGCCGATCACTCCGCCAAGAAGCGCGATCAGAAGACTGTGTGTCGCGTAGCCAAGACCGGCCAGAAACAGAAACGGAAGAAATGTCAGAACATTCAGAATTCCGGCCAGCCAGAAGCTGACATAGTCTCTGGATATCATTTCCCAGATTCTGGATAAGCCGACTGCTCTTGGCGCGTCCGGGTCGATCCCCGGTCCGGGGGTGTTGTAATTTGAGAAGAAGAACATAACAGCCTCCTGTATCGGTGCATTTAACGGATCCCCCTCCTCCTTCCGGAGCGGAAGGAGGAAGGAGAAGTTTTATGAATCAGCCTTTGACGCTTCCCAGGGTAAGACCCTTGGTGAAGTAGCGCTGCAGGAACGGATAGACCATCATGATCGGCAGAGCGCCGAGGAAGAGCTGTGCCGCGCGTCCGGTACGGGCATTCATCTTGGAGAGGATCTCCTGGATATTGCCGGATGTATCAGACTGCAGGAGCTTTTCGAAGTCTACCAGCAGTGTCTGCAGGTATGTCTGAAGAGGATAGTTCAGAGGATCGCTCATGTAGATCATTCCGGCAAACCAGTCATTCCAGTGACCGACCATCGAGAACAGACCGACAGTCGCAAGGCTGGGACCAAGCAGCGGGAAGATTACATGCCAGAGAGTCTGGAACGGGGATGCGCCATCGATCCATGCGGCTTCTTCCAGCTCATGCGGAAGTCCGCGGATGAAGTTCATCAGGATGATCATGTTGTAAACAGGCAGCGCGCCCGGCAGGATCAGCGCCCAGATCGTGTCTTTCAGACCTAGTCCGGAAACGAGCAGGTAAGTCGGGATCATACCGCCGCCGATCAGCATCGTTACAACGAAGAATGCGGAGAGGATCCCGCGTCCCGGCAGATCGTTCTTTGCGAGCGGATACGCTGTCAGGACCATCAGGACGATATTCAGAAGTGTTCCAAGAAGGACTCTCTCAATGGAAATGCCCATCGCGCGGAGGAATCTTCCGCCGGTGATGACATATTCGTAGGATACTGTTGTGAATTCCACCGGCAGGAAACCGACCTTTCCGGCAGCTACAGCAGAGCTGCTGGAGAAAGATACGGCAAGCAGGTGAATGAACGGAAGCACGCAGGTGACACAGATGATGCCGAGTCCGATCGTCAGGATGATGTCGAATACTGAGATTTTCTTTTTCTTCATATGGCAGCCTCCTTACAGAATTCTGTAGCCTGCCAGTTTGTCAGCCAGACGGTAGGAAGTTACGACCATGATCGCGGATACGAGTGATTTAAACAGACCTACTGCCGCACCGACAGAGTACTGCGCCTGCTGGATACCGAGACGGTATACGTAAGTATCGATGATGTCACCGGTCTCCCATACTGCCGGACTGTACAGGTTGTACACCTGGTCAAAGCCGGCATTCAGAACACTTCCCAGTGAGAGAACTGTCATCAGGATGATCGTCGGCATCAGGAGAGGAACTGTGATGTTTTTGATCTGCTGCCAGCGTGTCGCACCGTCCAGCATCGCCGATTCATAGAGACTCGGGTCAATGCCGGTAAGCGCCGCCAGATAGACGATGGTTCCGTACCCGAAGCCCTTCCAGATATCGGAGACGATCATTGTCCAGGGGAACACTTTCGCGTCGCCCAGGAAGTTGACGGTTCCCATGCCGAGCTTCGCGAGGATCGAATTGATCGCGCCCGTGCTGCTCAGGATATCCATCAGGACGCCTGCCATAATGATCCATGACAGGAAGTTGGGAATATAGATCAGTGTCTGGTAGAAACGTTTGATCCTGTTGGAGCGCATTTCATTCAGCAGCACCGCGATCGTGACGGGAACAACGATTCCCAGCGCCAGTTTCCACACAGAGATGTAAAGTGTATTCCAGATCGTACGGGTGAAGGTCGGCTGGCTGAAGAGATATTTGAAGTTATCCAGACCTACCCATGGTGAGCTGAAGCCAAGACCGACATTGTACTTTTCAAATGCGATGATGACGCCGTACAGAGGAATATAGCTGAATATGAATGTCAGAATTACACCGGGAATCAGCATGGCGTAATACTGCCAGAGATTCCTGATATTCATGCTTTTTGCTTTCTTTTTCATAACGATATTCTCCGAAATACAGAGCATCTGCTCTCAGGCATCATTTGCCGTATGTAGCGTTGATTTCTTCTGTTGCTTTTGCGCCGCCGGCTGTCTTCCACTGTTCGACGAGCTCATCGAAGTAATCGATATTCTTTTCGCCGATGATGATCTTTGTGAAGCCTTCGATCAGAATGTCATTCAGAGTGGATCCTGCAGCCTGCAGAGTCGGTGTATCCGGTCCCCACTTCGCATCCTGAACATACTGTTCTCCATCAACATACTTCTTCGCGATGCCGTATGCGGAACGGTCGTTGCCCTGCTGGAGGTAGTCGCCGACACCGTTGGGATCCTGGGAAGTGACCCAGTTGACGCAGCTGTTATATTTGGAAAGGTTTGTGCCGAGGTCGCTTGTATCAACAGTTTCGCCTGCGAGATATTTGTCAAACGCGCCTTTGACCTGCAGGTACTGGTTGTAGTCATTCATCGGGTTGATAATACGTGTTTCACGTACACAGTTCGGATAGTTGAAGCTGTGCAGAGAAGACAGATATTCATTTGTTTCCTTGCCTACCGCGTCGTTGACTGTGTATGCGTAGAAGTTGACGATCTTCATGATCGCTTCAGGGTTTGCGCAGTCTTTTCTGATAACGACATAGCCTTCATTGGAGAACTTGACGCTGCCCATGATCTTGGAGCCGTCCTGTGTCGGAATTTCATACGGATAGAAGATCGCGTCTGCGCCCTGGTTCTTGATCAGGTCAGGCAGCGGGTTGTATCCGAACCACTGAGCGAACGGAATGACGCCGCATTCGCCGTTGATCATGCCCTGCATCATCTTGTCCCAGTTCAGAGTTGTGAAGTTGGGATTTACGATACCTGCTTTGTACCATTCCGCGTACTGTTTCAGGACTTCTTTCATGACCGGCTGAACTGTGCCGTATTCAATCGTTCCGTCATCCTTTTTGACCCAGATGTCAGGATGTGCGCCCCAGCTGAGCGCCAGACGATACATGTTTTCCAGAGACTGGCATTCAGGCAGAGCGTATCCGCCGTACTTTTCAGCGAATGTTGTCGCGATCTTGATGACATCTTCCATTGTCTTCGGCTCGCTGAATCCGCATTCCTTCATCCAGTCCTGACGAATCCATACATACTGGAACTGATCGATGATGCCGTAGCTCATCTGCGGCATGCCGTACAGCTGTCCGTCGAAGCATCCGGTCTCCCAGGTGTCCGCATAGTCCTTGCGGTAGTTCTTGAGAACGTCGGAAGCGTAGCTCTTGAATACATCTTCCAGGTTCATGATCATGCCTGCTTCATGAAGTGTGTTCAGTCTGGCGGAATCTACGTAGAAGACATCCGCAATATCTTTGTCGGCGATAGCGAGGTTCAGCTTTGTGTCGTAGTCATTGCTGACCCATTTGTTTTGAAGATTGATATTGAATCTTTCTTTGTAGGCACGGTACCAGGGGTTATTTCCATAATCGTCGCCGTTCTGGAATTCTGTGCCGCTGTTTTCAGGAACAAATGCTGTGACTGTAACTTCTTCGGAATACGGTGCCCAGATATCTGCCGGCGGTTCAATACGTGCTGTGTCCTGCTGAGCAGGTTTGCTGGGTTTGGACATGCATCCGGCAAGTGTGCTGATGGATACAAAAGCTGTCAGAGCGGCTGTACAGATTCGACGGAACTTGTTCTGCATTTTCTTTCTCCTTCTTTCATCAAATCATTCAATACGGAGGTTCTTCCCGGCGCATGCATACAGGAATACTCTTCTGTGGATTGCTGCAGCCTGTGCACTGTCTGCAGCTCTGCTAATGTTGCACTCTTATTTTAGCAACCATCATTTTTCAATTTGATTGTACGGTGTGATTTTTTATATCTCAGTTTTCATATATTTTGCCCATATTTGAATATTTAGTCACATTATGATATATTCATAGCAGAGGCAGTGTAAGCGCTTGCGGAAAGAGGCTGTATGATAAAGCGAAGACAGATGCAGGATGAAAAAAAATTTCGTTTCTATGTAGCACAGGATGACCTTTTTATCGATCTTAATCTGGTTCAGTTCGGCTGGGAAAAATGTGCCCCTCTGCATCAGTTCGGACCGGCTGTCAGAAACCATTTTCTGTTTCATTACATCATAGACGGCAAGGGCAGTCTCGAGACAAACGGTCAGAAATATTTTCTGAAAAAAGGACAGGGCTTTCTGCTGTGTCCGGGCCAGATCAGCACTTACTATGCAGATCCGGATGACCCCTGGTATTACACCTGGATCGAATTCGACGGTCTGAGAGCCAGACAGTCCCTGACGCTTGCCGGACTGAGTGAACAGCAGCCGATCTATACATCAACAGACCCGGCCAGGCATTCCCTGCAGGACTATATGCTTCAGATCGTCAATGAAGGTGAACGATCACCGATCCGTCTTACAGGCATGGGCATGATCCTGCTGGATGAGCTCGTTCAGACAAGCATGACCAGAATACAGGAAGAAAAGAAAAGTCTCCGTGACTTCTATATGCGCGAAGCAATCAATTATATTGAGGAAAATTATATGCACGATATTTCCATTGAAGAGATCGCTGATGTCAGCGGTCTGAACAGATCTTATTTCAGCCGCATCTTCAAGGAAGCGTTCAGTGTCTCACCGCAGAAATTTCTTCTCCAGTACCGCATGACAAAGGCAGCGGATCTTCTGAAAAACACCAAGCTTCCGATTCATGAGATCGGCAGATCTGTCGGCTATGACAACCAGCTTCATTTCTCACGGGCTTTTAAAACCACATTCGGGATCGCGCCAAGCAGTTACCGGGATGAGCATCATATTCAGATACTCTGATTCCTTTTCTGTTTTATAAGAAACGCAAAAAGCAGTACCTCATTGCTTGTGAGATACTGCTTTCTTTTTTCTGATCTGTTCCTTTTTGAAACGTGATGTTTTCAGCCGCTGCTATTCTCTGCCGTTCCAGCAGTATGTGCACAGCTGATCTTCCGGCAGACCGGTCGCTTTGACCATGTCGTCCATCCGGTTGAAGGCCAGCGATGAGAAATTCATCTGTTTTCTCATCCGTTCCAGCAGCTTGTGATAGCGGTCGGATTCCGGATCGCAGTAATCATCCAGGATGGTGCGGTCAACGTCGCCGCCCTCTTCACTGGCAATGATCCTTCTGGCGATCAGTTCCATGTCGCTGGTCGATCTGGAGAAGCTGATGTACTTGCAGCCGAACATGATCGGCGGGCAGGCAGGACGGACATGGACTTCCATGGCGCCGCTTTCATACAGGAATTCTGTCGTTTCCCGCAGCTGTGTGCCTCTGACGATCGAGTCGTCGATCAGAAGCAGTCTCTGATTCTGGATCAGTTCGCGGACCGGGATCAGCTTCATCTTCGCGATCAAATTGCGCTTGGACTGGTGCGTCGGCATGAAGGAACGCGGCCAGGTCGGCGTATATTTGATGAACGGACGCGCATACGGCACATGCGACTCGTTGGCATAGCCGATCGCGTGGGCGATGCCGGAATCAGGAACGCCGGCAACGATGTCGATGTCTTCTTTGGTCAGATCATCTCTCTGCGCCATGTATTTTCCGCAGTCGTAGCGCATCTTTTCAACGCTCTTGCCCTGATAGACACTGGGCGGATAGCCATAATATGTCCAGAGGAAGGTGCAGATGCGCATCTTGTCTCCGGGCTGCGCAAGCACTTTGACTCCGTCCGGTGTGATGATGTCGATTTCTCCCGGACCTAATTCCTTATACCAGGTATAGCCGAGCTTTTCGAAGGCAAAGGATTCCAGGGAAGCGCAGTAGCCTTCTTCCTTCCGGCCGAGAATGACAGGCGTACGGCCGAACTTGTCGCGTGCCGCATAGATTCCCTTTTCATTCATCAGAAGGATCGACATGGATCCGTCGATCAGATCCTGGGCAAAGCGGATGCCTTCGATCAGGTTGTCTTTCTGGTTGATGATCGCAGCGACAAGTTCTGTCTTGTTGATGTCGCCGCCGCTCAGTTCAAAGAAATGGGTCTTGCTGTTGGAGAACACCTCTTCGATGATCTCATCAACATTGTTGATCTTGCCGATCGCCGCAAGAGAGTATGTGCCGTGGTGGCTTCTGACGATCAGCGGCTGGGGGTCATAATCGGAAATACATCCCAGACCCATATATCCTGTCATATCAAGAATGTCTCCGGTAAACTTTGTTCTGAACGGGGAATTCTCGATGTTGTGTATGGCGCGTTCGTAGCCTTTGTTTCCGTATATTACAATACCGGCTCTTCTTGTACCCAGATGTGAATGATAATCGGTTCCGTAAAAGACATCAAATACACAGTCTTCCTTTAAAGCCGCTGAGAAAAAACCACCCATAAAACACCGCCTTTCTAACTGACGCACGGATTATATCATGCACTTTCTGATGAAACAACCAAAGAACATCGTTTTTTCTTATATAAATGAAAAAAGAAAACTGCGCCTGAGCGGTTTCTCAGACGCAGAACCATGCCATACAGAGGTCAGATCTCGTATCGGTCAATGATGGTATCTTCCAGATACTCACCTTTTAATTCCTGGAGTTTTTGGAAGTGCGGCTGCTTTTTGTGTTCTTCGAATGCTTCAGCGTCTTTCCACTTTTCAAACAGGAACAGCTCATCATCATCGGCTGCCGCGTAATAGTAGTCATACTTCAGGTTGCCTGCTTCTTCCCGGCTGGCTTTGTCGATGCCTTCCGCCATGATCCTCTCCAGGTATTCATCTCTGAGGTCCTTTTTGCATTTGTAGGTAACATTCAATACGATCATTTTTCTTCTCCTTTACTTCCAGCACTCCACTGCCTTCCGTTCTACATCGAGGCAGTTCTGGTAGTCGCTGACAAATTTTGTGAAGCCGTCCATTTCCTCCTGGCTGGCAGTCAGTGTCACAGATTCACAGTCACGGAATACTTTCTGTTCGAGATAGTCTTCCAGACTCTCGCCTTCTTCTTTCCACAGCAGGTACGCACCCAGCAGCGCCATGCCGTAAGGTCCGCCTTCGCCGGCTGTCTCCATCACGCTGACAGGTGTCCGGATCGCGGCGCTCAGGATCCGCTGGCCGGCTTCTTCGGTCTTGAAGAATCCGCCGTGCCCGTAGATCTTATCGATCTGCACGCCTTCTTCATTCAGGATATCCATGCCGATCTTCAGTGTAGCCATCGCGGAACTAAGATGCGTCCGCATGAAATTCGCAAGGCTGAATTCACTGTCCGGTTTCCGCATGAACAGCAGTCTTCCTTCGTTGAAATCGGTCACGCCTTCGCCCGAATAATAGTTAAAGCTTAACAGACCGCCGCAGTCAGGATCACCATCCAGGGCAGCTTTGAACAGCTTTGTAAACAGCGTGTTCGAATCCGGCTCCTGACCGAACATGCCTAGTACTTCCCGGAACAGGGTGACCCAGGCATTGATGTCACTGGTGCAGTTGTTGCAGTGAACCATGGCGACCGGTTTGCCGGCTGGTGTCGTGACCATGTCGATCTCTCTGTGCCGGTGCAGTTTCTTTTCTGTCACGATCATCGCGAAATCACTGGTGCCGGCGGAGATGTTTCCGGTGTTCGCCCGGACGGAGTTGGTCGCGGTCATGCCGGTCCCGGCATCACCTTCACACGGCGCAAAGGGAATGCCCGGCTTAAGATCACCGGACGGATCCAGATACAGCGCGCCGCTTTCACTCAGCACGCCGGCGGCTTCTCCTGCCAGTCTGATCTCGGGCAGAAGCGACAGAAGATCCAGACCGGTCAGATCATTGAATTTCTGTACCATTCCCTCGTCATAGCACATCTTTGATGAATCGATTGGGAACATGCCGCTTGCTTCGCCGATTCCCATGACGTTTTCACCGGTCAGCAGTGTATGAACATACCCGGCCAGCGTCGTGATGCCGGCAATGTCTTTTACATGTGCTTCCTGATTCAGGATCGCCTGATACAGGTGGGCAATGCTCCAGCGCTGGGGAATGTTGAAATCAAAGAGCGCACTCAGTTTTTCCGCGGCTTCTTCCGTGATGGTATTGCGCCAGGTGCGGAATTCACACAGCTGTCTGCCCTGCGCGTCCAGCGGCAGATAGCCGTGCATCATGCCGGAAATGCCGATCGCTCCGGTCTCTGTCAGAACGGTATCGTATTTTTCCAGTACGTCTTTTTTCAGATTCGCGAAGCAGTCCTGCAGTCCTTCTTTTACATCTTCCAGGGAATACGTCCAGATGCCGTTTACAAATTCATTGACCCAGACGTGATCTCCCTGGGCAAGCACGGTGTGATCTTTTCCGATCATCACCGCTTTGATGCGGGTGGAACCAAGTTCGATCCCAATCACTGTTTCTTTCAGATTCATACGCTTATCTCAGTTTCCAGATCAGATCATTGACGAGCAGCCTGTCTTCCAGGTTTTCTGCGGTCGTGTTTTTGTCAATGTGCACGAATTCGATGTCCATGAACTTCGCGAAGTCGCGCATCATCTCTGCCGTAACGTCATAACTGAGGACGGTATGATGAGCGCCGCCGGCTGTGATCCAGCATTCCAGGCCTTCCTCCAGGGACGGTTCCGCCTGCCACATGACTCTTGCGACAGGAAGCTTGGGCATTTCCATGATCGGTTTTACACAATGGATATCCTGGACGATCATCCGCATTCTGCCGCCCATGTCGACCAGGGATACGACGATCGCCTTGCCTGCTTTTCCTTCAAAGACCAGTCTTGCCGGATCTTTCTCATTCATGCCGATGCCGAGATGGTGTGTTTCGATCCTTGGTTTTCCGGATGCGATGGAAGGACAGACTTCCAGCATATGGGCGCCGAGTGAATACTTCGCGTTTTCCACGAGATGGTATGTGTAGTCTTCCATGAAGGAAGAAGCGCCGTTTTCATTTTCACCCATCTTCTTGATCACGGCTGTCATCGCGCTGACTTTCCAGTCGCCTTCCGCACCGAAACCGTAGCCAAGCGACATCAGATGCTGGGACGCGATACCCGGCAGCTGTTCCATGCCATAGAGATCCTGGAACGTATTGGAGAACGCCTTGCAGCCGTTTCTGTCCATCATCCTGCGGATCGCGATCTCTTCCCGCGCCTGATAGCGGATCGCGTCGGTATTGTCTGTATTGACGTCATACAGGGAACAATATTCCTGATACAGCTCTTCCACTTCCGCGTCAGTCACCGCATTCATTTCTTTTACCAGGTCGCCGACAGCCCAGGAATTCACTTCCCATCCCAGTTTCTTCTGTGCTTCGACCTTGTCGCCTTCGGTGACCGCGACATCTCTCATGTTGTCGTTGAAGCGCATGACTTTCAGATGCTTTGAGAAATCCACACCGGCACAGACACGCTCAAATTCTGCCAGTTTCTGGATGACCCGTTCATCTTTCCAGTAACCGGCGATCACTTTTCTCGCTTTTCTTAATCTGGCGCCGATAAAGCCGTGTTCCCGGTCGCCGTGCGCTGCCTGGTTGAGATTCATGAAATCCATGTCGATCTCATCGTTCGGAATTTCCAGATTGTACTGGGTCGCCAGATGGCACCACGGCTTCTGAAGCAGATCCAGACCGGTCAGCCACATTTTGGACGGCGAGAAGGTATGGCACCATGTCACGACACCGAGACAGTCATCGTTGTAATTCGCTTCTTTGATCACGTCTGTGATCTGAGAGGATGACATCGCTGTCACTTTGTAGACAAACGGATACGGCAGCTTCGCTGTCAGCCATTCCGCCATTTCCTTTCCCCGTTCCGCGACCGTTTTCAGAACCTCTTCACCATAAAGATCCTGCGATCCCACAACAAACCATACTTGTTTCATATACAGCTCCTCATTATTTTTTTAGTATTTGTATTTCTTTTATTATAAACCTCAGCGGTTGTATTGAAAATGAATACATCACAGGTGATCTGAAGATGCAGGACGGTACACGACAGATCAGAAAACAGGCCGTTTTTTTCGCAAAATGACGGATTATTCCGCAAAAACGACGTTTTATTCCAGATTACGTGCATTTTTCTGAAAAGTTGATATGGTGCAGACGCAAAGGAGGAAGAACGATTTATCTGAAACCGGTTCACATCGATCCTTTTCAGTTCAAAGAACGGGGAACGATCATTGATTGGCTGAAGTATTTTTTCCAGCCGGTTCTTCCTTCCTTTGCCCAAGAAAAAAAACAATGCTTCACAGCCTGTAAGCATTGTTCTGATCAGATCACGATCCCTGCGCAGTGGTCGATCTCATGCTGGATGACCTGAGCGGTGAAACCGCTGAAGTCTGCCTTCATGACTTCCATGTTTTCATTCTGCCAGCGGACAGTGATCTTTCTGTATCTTGTTGTTTTTCGCTGTCCTTTCAGGGAAAGGCAGCCTTCTTCCGTTTCATACGGCTCTGCCTTTCTGATGATAACAGGATTGATCATCACCATCTCGCCGAACGGCATCGTGACAGCGATGATGTTTTTGTTTACGCCGATCATGTTCGCTGCCATGCCGGCACAGCGTTCCCGGACGGAATGCAGAGTGTCCCTGAGATCCTGCACTGTCTGCAGATGTTCTTTTCCTGCCTTTTCGGACGGAACAGACAGGAACATCTCATCATGAATAATTGATCTGATCATAGATAATGGACCCGTGTTTCATCAAAGCGGTCTTCCTGCGGACGTTCTTCGGCCGGATAGCCGACAGGGATCAGGGCAAACGCGGAAAGTCTTGCGGGCAGTCCGAGTGTTTCACTGACCAGCTGCACGCGT
>JAILCN010000129.1 GCA_024680365.1 Solobacterium sp. | reverse complement strand
TGTTCTTCTGTTTTTTCGTACGGCGGGGCTGTATAGCGCGGGCACGCGGAACAGTCATTGCCGCAGGCTGCGATGATTGCCATGGATCGTATCTCCCTTCAGATGCTTTTCTATTATACTGGATGGAAAAGAAAAACCTCTGTGATCCTGACAGACAACAGAGGTTTTTTCATGGCGCAGGAACAGGGATTTGAACCCTGGCACCGTGTTACCGATCTACGAGCTTTCCAAGCCCGCCCCTTCAACCGCTTGGGTATTCCTGCAAATGCTGTTTCATTTGACGCTTTAGTATAATATCATATTTTTGCAAAAAGGAAAGTCTTTTCGTACAATAAAGACAGGGAAAAGAGGAAATCAAATGGCCAGCCAGACAAAAAGTGCGCTTGCGAACGCTTTGAAAGACCTTCTTTTAAGAAAGCCTTTGGAAAAAATCACTGTTTCTGACATCAGTTCCGCCTGCGGCGTGAACCGTCAGACGTTCTATTATTATTTCCATGATGTGTATGATCTGATCGACTGGATCTACAACAGCGAAGGAAAACAGCTGTTCAGCGGACGGTCCGATCTGCAGACATGGCAGGACGGCCTGCTCGGCGTTTTTGATGCTCTGCGGGAAAATCAGGTCTTTGTGAGCAGAACGTTCCGTTCACGGGCAAAAGATGATCTGGTGACGATCCTTCAGGACGGCGCATATCGTCTGATCATCAATATCCTGAATTCCATGAAGGAACAGACCGGCACTTCCGATGAAGATATCAGTTTTATCGCGGATTTCTATAAGTATGCATTTGCCGGTACAGTCCTGGACTGGATCGCGAATGACATGCAGGAGGATCCTGTTCAGATCGTAGAGAAAATCGAGTGCCTGATGGGCGGAAGAATGGAAGAACTTCTTCAGAGATTCAAGAAACAGTCATGAAGAACAGGATTCCGTTTCGGGAAAAACTGAATCCTTTTACAACAGTCCTGCTGATCGTGTTTTCGTCGGCAGCCCTGTTTTTTGCGTTCCTGACATATCGGCAGGCACTGGCAGTGATCAATCGGGAATTTGATAAAGCTCCGGCTGCGGATACGCCTGTTCCAAAAGAACATAATATTGTGAAAACAAATCCGTGGCGGCAGGAAGAGACAGTCCTGCAGGAAACAGAGGACGCCGGAACAGCGTATCTGGATACCATTCTCTTTTTCGGTGACTCCAACACGGTGCGTTTTCTTTCCTTTGACAACGGCGAAGGAAGGACCTATATCACAAAGAAAAATACAGCGGCAGTTGTCGGCATGGGCATACAGGCGATCGATTCTCTGAAATGCATGGTGTTTCAGAGCGGACAGAAAACGATGGTGGAAACAGCAGGGCTGCTGAAGCCGGGGAGGATCCTGATCACCATGGGCACAAACAATCTGCGCGGCAGTTCGACAGACGCTTCAAAGTTTATCTCTGTCTATGAAGAAAAACTGAAAAAGATCCAGGCGGCATCACCGGAAAGCGGTATGATCGTGAACGCGATCCCGCTGTGTGCGGAAAAAAGAAAATACAGGAATGTATATATAGAACAGATCCGGGCATACAACGATGCGATCAGAGCCATGTGTGAGAGAAACGGCTGGAAGTTCCTGAATTCTTCAGAAGCGCTCATTGATGAAAACACCGGTTATGCGAAAAAAGAATATATCGAAGCGGATGGCATCCATCTGAACAGACAGGGCGTAGCTGCCATGTTCTCGTATATCCGTACCCATGCCTGGATGCGGGACAGGGATGACTATACAGTTTTTGACGCGTCTGATGTGATCGGTCCCATTACGACGATGTATTCATCCGATCCTCTCAAATAAAAAAACAATGCGCCTGAGCAATGCGATAGTGTATATAATGAACTATAGGAATGAGGTTCTTTTATGTATGATATTGTGATCATCGGTGCCGGCATCACCGGTACCATGCTGGCAAAAGATCTTTCAGCGTATCAGCTGAAGACTGTTTTGCTGGAAAAAGAAAATGACATCGCAGACGGAGCGACGATGGCCAACTCTGCCATTGTTCATACCGGCTACGATCCGGAGCCTGGAACGATGAAAGCCGAGATGAACGTACGCGGCGCCAGGCTGTACGAAAAGCTGTGTCAGGATCTTTCCTGTGTGTACAGGACGGTAGGCGCTTATATCGCCGCCTGCGGACCGGAGGAAGAAGAACACCTGAAAAAGCTGGAACAGAATGCGGTCGACCGGAAGATCCCGTACCGCTGGCTGAGCGGGGATGAAGCCCGGAAAGCGGAGCCGTTCCTGTCGGAGAATGTCACGAAGGTGCTGGATTTCTATACGACAGCTGTGATCTATCCGTGGGAAGTTGCCTGTGCCTGTGCGGAAGTTGCCGTAAAGAACGGTGTTGAGCTGCATCTCAACAGTGAAGTGAAATCAATTGAAAAAACAGACGGCGGCTATACGGTGCATACGGCGGATGCAGTATATGAGACCAGATATGTTCTAAACGCCGCGGGCGTATATGCCGATCAGATCGCCGGCATGGTGATGGAAGATCCCGGCTTTGCGATCACGCCGCGCAAGGGCGAATACTATGTGCTGGATCAGGACGCGAAGTTTGTGAAGCATATTGTTTTCCCGGTGCCTTCCGAAACGAAGGGAAAAGGTGTTCTCGCCGTTCCCACAGTCTATGGAAATACGCTGATCGGTCCGAACAGCGACTTTACCGATGACCGGGACAATACCGGCACGACCGCGGACGGACTGGCATATGTCCGCGCCAATATTTCCAAAACAATGCGCAATGTTCCGCTGAACAGGTCGATCCGGACGTTTGCCGGACTGCGGCCGACCGGAAGCACGCATGATTTCATCATCCGTGAGGAACTGCCGGGATTCGTCAACATTGCCGCGATCGAATCCCCGGGTCTGGCCAGCGCACCGGGCATCTCTGACTATGTCGTCCATGAGATCATCGGCGCAAAGGAAGATCTGCGGCCGGATCCTGACGCTGTCATGACAAGAGAAAAGCCTGTTGTCATGAGTGAGCTGAGCGCGGAGGAAAGAAACGAGATGATCCGCAGAGATCCTTCCTACGGCAGGATCGTCTGCCGCTGCGAGCAGGTCTCGGAGGGAGAGATCATTGACTGTATCCGCAGACCGTGCGGAGCAACGACCGTCAAAGGAGTCAAGAAGCGTGTCCGTCCGGGCATGGGAAGATGCCAGGGCGGCTTCTGC
>JAILCN010000075.1 GCA_024680365.1 Solobacterium sp. | reverse complement strand
AAAGCTATGTGGACAATGGCTGAGCGGTTCCTTGAAGACAAAACTATATTCATAGCTGATCGCGGCTATCTTTCATGGAATAACATGGAACATATAATCAGATCTGGAAAATATTTCCTGATTCGTTCTAAAGATATTCACGGAAGTACAAGTATGCTCCGTAGATTTAAGCTTCCTGATTGTGAATTTGATCTGGATATCAGTACAACACTGACTACCAAATGTACCAAAGAAATCAAGGCGCATCCTGAGAAGTATCGTTTCCTTTCCAATACTTCTACTTTTGATTTCTTTGAGGCTGACAATCCCTTTTATGATGTTTCATATCGTGCCGTACGCTTCAAACTGGATAATGCCGACGAATATGAAAGTATAATCACAAATCTTCCAAGAGAAGAATTCTGCCCGGCTGAAATCAAAGAACTTTATCATCTGCGCTGGTCGGAAGAAATCTCGTTTCGCCATCTGAAATACTCTGCTGATCTTTCTGCTGTTCATGCCAGGAAACGATCCTCAATCCTTCAGGAAATCTGGGCAAGGGCCATTCTTTATAACTTCTCTTTTGTCATTATCCGGGAACTCGCAAAAAGAAAATCAAATAAGAAGAAAAGAAAATATGTGTATGTGATCAATAAAACACGTGCAATTCACCTCATCCGTGATCTCCTGATAATCAGAAAAGGCGGCTCACCACCGCCTGATCCTGAAGCTCTGATCTTAAAAGAGACCTTACCATTACGGCCTGGTCGCAGTGACCCTCGCAAAGTCCGCCCCCAGTCTGTAATTGGCTTCAACTATCGCTTTTCATAAAGCATCTTCATTATATCTGATAATTCGGATCTTAACTTACATCTTATGATGCTTTTTCGTCATGCCTGTCGATTTGTTGTGAAAGAAAAGCCTGCAGATTGCTTTCTTTATTCATCTGCAGACTTCTTCTTAACTTAATGACGTTGCTCCCGCGAGGTCTTTTTCTTATACGCATCTTATAAGAAATCTTATTCTGTTATGCTATAATTTACTGGAGAATGGTGAGGAATTATGAGCAGAAGAAATAGAGGAAACAGTGACTGGTTCTGGATTTTGTTTCTGGTCTTTATATTCGGAGGCGGATCGATTTTTCCGCTTCTGCTGATCTTTGGCGTTGTCATGGCGATCACCTTCGCAGCTGTCGGCGCCAATAAACGTCAGGAGAACAGAAACTACCAGGCTGGTTATCAGCGGGCAGGAAATTATTACCGCACATCAAAACAGAAATATTCGGCAGCTCAGATGGCAAAGATCAACGTCTATCTGCGCAGCTGGTTCAGATCCCGCAAGAGTCTGCCGATCGGCGCCAACATCGATCTGCGGATCCACGGCCAGCGGTATGCTTCCCTGGCAAGTCTGGATGTTTACAGAGACAATCGTTTTGTATGTTCTCTGAATGACTTCGGAAGAAGATATCCGGATTCCTATGACGAGATCCTGGAAGAACTGGCCAGACTGAGCGACAGAGGACAGGCTGACGAAGTCATTGATATCTCAGTGACGGAGAAGCAGCCGGAAGTCAGACCGGAACCGGAGAAAGAGGAAGTGAAGAAGGAAGAGCCGAAGAAGGACAGAGCTCAGGAATACATTGACAAGATCAATGCTCTGAATGAAGACATTCCTGATGAGAATATTTCCAACGGCCTGTTTGAGACCTGTGCGCTTCTGAAACAGATCCAGACACTGGAACAGAGGTTCCCGGATTCCCGTGACAAGCTGAAGAAGCTGTATGAATATTATCTGCCGATCCTTGTCAGGATCCTGCGTCAGTATGACAATCTCCAGCACGCCAAGACAGATCCGGCGTATGAACAGACAAAAGAAAAGCTGACACGTACGATCACATTGATCAACGATGCAATGAAGACGATCATTTCCAGCCTGACCGATCAGGACTTCATCAATCTTTCCGCTGACATCTCCACCCTGGAAGCTGTCCTGCAGAAAGACGGCCTGACAAGTGACGGAAGAATTGAACAGAGAGGTTATTCAAATGTCAAAAAGTGATGACCGCAGAAGAGAAGAAAAAGAACGTCTGTGGAATGAGGTAATGCATAAAAACAGGACCTATGAATCCACGGAAGCTTCGGAAGAGATCACCCTTACGATCGGTGAAAAAGAAAAAGAAAAGGCAAAGGAAAGAGACACAAGGGACATCCTGAAGAGTGCCGACAAGGCAATGGATGAACTGAACCGGATCCTGCAGAAACAGAAGAAAGATCTGGACGCGCTTGCGACAGAAATGAAGAAGACAAGCGAGACAACGATCGATCCTTCCCTGATGGATCTCGACCGTCTGGAAGCAGATCTGAGAAGAGATTACGGAACACCTGCTCCGAAAGAAGAAGTGCGGAAGGTAAAGAATCCCGAATCTGAAAAGATCTTCGATGATATTTACAACGCTGTCACTTCCAAGATCATGGGCCAGAAGGATGCGATCCGTCAGATGATCACTGCCTTCCGCCGTCCCTACGTCATGGGTGAAGAAGCAGGCAAGGCAAAGAATGTCATTCTGATCAGCGGACCTGTGGGCTCCGGCAGACATGAAGCTGTCATTCAGATGGCAAGATCCCTGTATGAAAAGCAGGTCTTCATCAGTGATGAAGTCTATACGATCGATATGAGCCGCTATACCAGCGGCGCGCAGGAACAGATCTTCCTGCAGGACCTCTATGAGGCACTGTCCGGCAAAGGGTCTGTGATCTGCTTTGAGCACTTCGAAAACGGCTTCCCGGCGTTCCTGAGAATGGTTGATTCCCTGGCAACGACAGGCAGAGTGATCCTGAGCAAACGCTATGTGCTTTCCAAAGGGATCCTGGTGGAAAATCAGACAGGCCTTGTCAAAGACTCTGTGGATTCCCTCAGTGCCGAAGGAAAATATCTGATCTTTATCACATCCCAGAAGCCTTCCAAGGTCCAGGACGCATTTGGTGCTGACTTCATGTACCATGTGCTTGATACCGTGACCCTCAAGCCCCTGGATGAAGAAAGCGTCAGGCTGATCATTGACCAGCAGGCAGAAATGCTGGAAAAGAAGGCAAAGGAAAACCTGAAGATCGACATCAAGGTCGGTGAAGACATCCGTTCCTGGGTCGCTTCGCATTTTGACAAGACGCAGGGTGCCCAGGCGATCACAGCGAACTTCTATGACTTCTATGTTTCTCTGAGTCATGCGGTGCTCAGCGCTGATTTCAAGGCTGGCATGCCGGTTTCCCTGAAAGTTGCCGGCGACAGTCCTGTCGCGGTATTTGGCGAAGAGAAAGAATACAGACTGTCACGTTCCAAAAACAGCATGGAAGAGATCGAGGCAGTCAACGCCGAACTCGATGAGATCGTCGGTCTCGATATGGTCAAGGATTACATCCGTTCCCTGCAGGCGCACATTGCCATGCAGCAGAAGCGCAGAGAGCAGGGCATGAAGACAGCGGAAGTTTCCAAGCACATGATCTTCACCGGCAATCCCGGCACCGGCAAAACAACGATCGCAAGACTGATCTCCCGCTACATGAAAGCCATCGGAGCTCTGTCCCAGGGTCAGCTTGTGGAAGTCACCCGTGCGGATCTGGTCGCCCAGTATGTCGGCCAGACTGCTCCGCTGACAATGTCTGTCATCAAATCGGCGATCGGCGGCGTGCTGTTCATCGATGAAGCATATTCCCTCTACAGAGGAAAAGACGATTCCTTCGGTCTGGAAGCGATCGATACGCTGGTCAAGGCAATGGAAGACAACCGTGAAGACCTGATCGTGATCCTGGCTGGTTATAAAAAGGAAATGGCAGGCTTCCTGGAGTCCAACTCCGGTCTGAAGTCCCGTTTCCCGAACCTGATCGACTTCCCGGATTACACCGGTGAAGAGCTTCGCAAGATCGCTGTCCTGCAGGCAAAAGGAAAAGGCTATGCAGTGGATGAGGCAGTCTACGAAAAACTGGAAGCGTACTTCAATGAAGTGCAGTCCATCAACGCTGCTGAAGCAGGCAACGGCCGTCTGGCAAGAAATGTCGTCGAAGAAGCGATCCTGAAACAGTCCGACCGGATCCTGAAAGACCCGGATGCGGATATGTCACTGCTGATCGAATCCGACTTCAATTTCACCGTCAAGGTGAAGCCTCCCAAGGCAAAAGAATCACCGAGTCTGGATGATCTGTTAAAGATGGCGTCCGGTCAGTGATCAGTAACAACATGAGACAGCTCCGGCTGTCTTTTTTATATTGTTCAGCGTCAGATTTGACGAATGCCTGGTTTTTCGCTACCATTTAGGCGTATGACAAAAACTGGCAGAAAAAAGAACACGATATTACTGTTGTCCATTCTGGCTGCTCTGGCGGTCCTTTGCGCCGGACTGTATGCCCGCAGTGAATACATCCGCAAGGATAAGGAAAAGTGTCTTGCGGCGCTGACAGATTCACTGTCCCTGGTGGTCAGTGAAGAGGTCGGACCGCTGGAATACGGATCCGCGTTTGATCAGAGCGTTCTGGTCAAAGAATGCAATGGCGATCTGAAGACAGAAGGAACTGTAGATACGGCGAAGACCGGGCCTCAGACGATCACGTATACGGTATCCGGAACAGATCCGAAATACGGACAGTATGCAGAAAAGAAATACACCGCAACGGTGGAAGTCGTGGATACCCAGGTCCCTGTGATCGAGCTGGAAAAAGAAAACCTGACTGTAACAGTCGGCACGCCGCTGAATGTCATGCCGAATATCAAGGCAGTGACAGATCCGGTCGACGGAACGCTTCCCGAAGGCGACGGCGTAAAAGCCAGCTATACGGCAGTTAGTGATCTGAATACCGATAAGAAAGGCACCTATACCGTGACCGTAACGGCAGCGGACGCCAACGGCAACCAGACGACCCGTGACTTCAGCGTGACCGTCAAGCCGAAACCGACGCCCACGCCGACACCTGTTTCCGTCACAGCTTCTGCTGCCGCGTCTTCATCGACAGGCACAACTGTGAAAGTCAGCGTCGGTGCGAATTATTCCGCGGTCTATTCCTACCTGACCGGGACCCTCGGCTACAGCCGGGCGGCAGCCTGCGGGATCTGCGCCAATATCGTCAGAGAATCGAACTTCAACCCCAAATGTTCCAGCAGCATCTACTACGGACTGTGCCAGTGGGGCGGCGGACGCAAATCAAACATGTTCTACTGGTGCAAGAAGAACGGTTATGATCCGCATTCCGTTGTCGGCCAGCTTCAGTTTATGCACTATGAGCTGAAGACCGGTCATCCGTCTGTCTATAACGTTGTCCGCAACGTGCCCAACACGGAAGACGGCGCAGCGGAGGCAGCTGAGGTCTTCTGCCGGAAATACGAAAGAGCAGCGAAAGTCGGCAAGCGTCCGGCTATTGCCAGAGCGTATTTCAACAAATAATGATCTGAAACATCAATGACAGAAAGAAGACCGCGGCAGATCAGCAGCGGTCTTTTCAAAACCTTAAACATTGCACAGATACGTTCTGTGTTACAGATAACGTGATGTTTGGTATAATTGCTGAGCGAGGGTTACTATGAAAAAGTTATTAAAAACATGCCTGGCTGCGCTTTTTCTGACAGCAGGCATTCATTCAGGAACAACTGAAATATACGCGGCGCCGGAGACAGCTCCGGATACTGTCCGCATTCTCTTTACCGGCAGTCTGTATGATCATATCAGTCCGTTCAAGCTGACAAATGCGGAAGGCAACCCGCAGCTGTACGGCGGCTATGCCCACATCCTGACAAAGATGGATGAATACCGCAGTGACAAAACAGTGCTCGTTGACACCGGAAACTTCAGCCGGGGAACATTCTATGAAGCGCTGAACACACGCAAAGCACCGGATCTGACGCTGATGAATATCATGCGGTATGACGCGGTCAACCTCGGCACGGATGACGCGCAGGCGGAAACGCTGGCATTCACGGACATGCTGAAAACAGCGGAAGACATGCCGCTGCTTGTATCCGCGGATCTGGCCTTCGGAAATTCCGAATTCGCTCTTGATCTGAAAGAAGAATGGAACGAAAAAGGCGCTTCCGGAACAGTGATCGAAAAAGGCGGCGTGAAGGTCGGCATCTTCGGCATCGCGGATGAAGGCACATACGGAGACTTTATCTTTGCGAATGCAGCCGAAAGCGCAAAGAAAGAAGCAGCCCGCCTGAAACAGGAAGGCGCGGACGTGATCATCTGTCTGTATGACGGAAAAGAACTGGAAAGCAGCCTCTGCGCACTGGACATCGATGTCCTGATCTCCAGCTCGGAAGAAAGAGCGGAAAAAGAACAGGAAACGGTGAATGGCACGCTGGTCGTCTCACCTGCCAGGTACGGCAAAAGCTTCGGCGTTCTCGACTACAACTATCAGACACACGCGGCAGTCAGTTTCAGCCGGGTGACAGTTGAATCTACCAAAGTGGAACCGCACGGTTCAGTCAACGAAAAAATCAGATCATACCAGGAAGATATCTCTGCGCTTGTCTTTGCGCCGTATGGATATACCTGGGGAACACCGGTCGCCTATATGACCGTTCCGATGACAGACAAACCGAAGGAAGGCGTGATCTCCGACTTCCTCGCGGATGCCTATCAGAACAGCTATAACCGCGCCAACGATGACGCCAAGCCGGTCCTGAGCATCCTGCCGGGAAAAACCGGAATGATCGAATATACGGGAACCGTAACGATCAACGATCTGTATACGGCCCTTGGAGCTTCTTCACCGCTTGTCCGTGTGTATATCAGCGGAAGAGATCTGCGCACACTGTGCGAGATGGATTACCAGATGTTTGAAAAAGGCGAGGAAAGCAGTCTGCATTTCGGCAAGATGCGCTATATGTACTCGCTGAAGAGATTCCCGACCAACCGTGTTGAGGATGTCAATGTCGAAGCAGTCAAAGGCTACTTCATCCCGCTGGATGAAAAAAAGATGTATCCGGTCGTGACTGATCTTTCCCTTCCGGATGAGATCGCCCGCATGAAAGAAAAGTCCGGTCTTAACGCTGACGTTACGCTCTGTGACAAGAGCGGAACGCCGCTGACAGACCTTTCCACGCAGATCATCACCGCCGACGGCAGGACCGTCTATCCGTGGACGGCAGCCGCTGCCTATCTGAAAACATTTGAGAGGATCGCGGCGGAACTTCCGACGATCAACGACGATTATCTCGCGCCAAGACCCAAGCGGATCGAGGATACAGCCTTCAATGCAGTCCGCTACTTCCGCCATCTTGATCTGAATACATATAAAAGATTTATCTACTGGCCGATCGGTGCGGCTGCGGTCATCATATTCCTGAAGCTGCTTGTAAAGATCGTAAACAGACAGCCAAAAGAAAAGTAAAATCAGAAAAAATACATGATATACTAATTCCAGAATAACGTGTGAAAAGAGGAAAAGAACAATGAGCGAATCCAATAACAATCAGGCACAGGCACAGGTTCAGGAAGAATCTGCCATCACACTGACACTGACTCCGGAAGAAGAAACGGAAAAAGTGGAAGAGGCTGTTGAAATCGTTAAGCCGGAAGACATCAAAGATCCGATCGAAGAATCCAGTCTGTCAGAAGCTGAGAAGAAGACAGTCAATGATTTTTCCCAGAAAATCAATATTCAGGAATCCAACACGATCCTGCAGTACGGTGCTGCGGCACAGAAGAAAGTCGCGGACTTCTCAGATACAGCTCTGCAGAATGTCAGAACAAAGGACCTCGGCGAGATCGGTGATCTGCTGAGCGGACTGGTCGTTGAACTGAAGACACAGGACAACGATGAGAAGAAAGGCTTCTTCGCCGGACTGTTTGATAAAGGCAAGGACAAAGTAGCGACTGTCAAGGCACAGTATGACAAAGCAGAAGTGAACGTCGAAAAGATCGCGCATATTCTGGAAGATCACCAGATCACACTGCTGAAGGACATTGCCCTGCTCGATGAACTGTACGAAAGAAACGCACAGAATACAAAAGAGCTGACAATGTACATCCTCGCCGGCAGAAAGAAGCTTGCGGATGTCCGTGCTAACGAGCTCCCGGCTCTGATCGAAAAGGCAAAGAAGTCCAATCTTCCGGAAGACGCCCAGGCTGCCAATGACCTCGAACAGGCATGCGTCAGATTCGAAAAGAAACTGTATGACCTGGAACTGACAAGACAGGTCTCCATCCAGATGGGACCGCAGATCCGTCTCGTTCAGAATAACGATACGCTGATGACAGAGAAGATCCAGAGCACTCTGGTCAACACCATCCCGCTGTGGAAGAACCAGATCGTTCTGTCTCTCGGCATCCAGCACTCCAAGGAAGCGATGGAAGCAGAGCGCGAAGTCACCAATATGACAAACGACCTGCTCAAGAAGAATGCCGAGACACTGCACCAGGCAACCATCGAAACAGCTAAGGAAAGCGAGAGAGGCATCATCGACATCGAAACGCTCCAGGAAACAAACCAGAAGCTGATCAATACACTCGACGAAGTCCTCGACATCCAGAGAGAAGGACATGCGAAGAGAGAAGCTGCCGAACTGGAACTCAGAAGGATCGAAAACCAGCTCACAGACAAGCTCCTTCAGATCAACTCTCAGAGAGACATTACAAAGAAATAATGAACTCAGAAAAATGTTCACGCATGATTCACATGCGGAACATTTTTTCTTCAGAATAGAGATGTATCATACACTTGTCAGATGGAAGACTGACAGAAAACATTCAGGTTCAGATCCCCCCTTTCAGAAATGAGCGTTCTCGAAAACTCTTTGAACCAGTAAACACGCTCAGATTTGCTGGTTCTTTTTTTGCGTTTACCCCAAACTTTTCTGCCCAAATCCCTTGACAAATACCTCTCGGCGCGGGCTCGCTGCCGCTCGCCTGTCAGGAAGGGTGAAGGGGGTGAGTGGTATGCTCAAACATATCTCTTCGATCTGGGAATTCCGTGACTTTCTCAAATCGGAAGAAATCAATCTTGTTTGTGCTCAGCGGAAACGCTTATCTTCGAAGCTCTATCGTTCTGCTTTGCACAAGCTCAAGAAGCTGGACCCTGCGCTGGCTTCTGATCTTCTCTTCTCCCTGTATTCCAATACAGGCAGACCTGCTATTGATCCTTCTCTTCTTATCCGTTCTTTCATTCTTATGCAACATCTCGGTTACACTTCCATCACCCGCTGGTGCGATGATCTTCTCTGCGATTCTCTTCTTCAATATCTCATCGGCTCCCTTTCTCCTCCATCCATGGCTTCTCATTATGACTTCATTATCCGTCTTACCGGTGTTGATCCTCATATGGATGTGCTTTATTCGAAAGACCACTATAAGAAGCCACCAAAACAGAAACCGAAACATGGGGAGAAACTCAAGAACTACTCTCATACCGATACTTACTATCTCCTCGATC
>JAILCN010000072.1 GCA_024680365.1 Solobacterium sp. | reverse complement strand
GGCGGAAGAAAGACCGGGCGACTTTGAATCCTCTGTGACATGGCAGGGGAAACAGCTTCCGTTCCTTCCCTATGCGTACCGCCATCCGGAATACTGGCAGAAACTGAAAGAAGAAGCGAAAAACGGCGGAAACAAGGCAGCTGCCAGAGAGATGTTTGATGAATCTGAACGACGTCATCCTCTGCAGGAAGATGAAAAGATCAAAGCGGAGAAAATACACGGCAAGGTGATCTGCATCGGTGCGGAAGACGATGTTCTCTGGGATACCTGCAGGTATATCCGCAGAATGGAAAAACGTCTGGCGGAGATGCCGCATGAATGTACATTTGAAGCATGGACATACGAACACGGAACCCACTTTGTCTTCCCGGAATCCATGCTCAGGAAGATGCTGCCGGCGGGATCCAGGCTGCTTGTCAGCTTCATGTTCAAAGCAGCGAAGGAGTATCCTGATGAATGCACACAGACACGGCAGGACATTGACAGAAAACTGAGAAAAATACTGGAAGAATGGTAAAGAAAAGGGACAGCGGCTGCTGTCCTTTGTCGGTTATTCCTGTCCGTACCAGCCGATGCCTTCATCTGACCATCCCAGCTTCACCAGAGCTTCATGCTCTTTTTTGCTGGCTGTGTAGTTGTGATTGCAGGAGGGCATGTTTGGATTGTATTCCCGGTAGAGCGGAACGCCTTTTTCATCATCGCTGTACCAGCCGATGTTTTCGTCTGTCCAGCCGAATTTCACCAGTGCTTCTTTTTCCTTCACATTGGTCGTGTAGTGATGCTCACCGGTGTTGCTGTTGTACAGACGGTAGACAGGCGTATTGGATATCTCAGGCGCGTTCCAGCCTGTGCCTTCATCTTTCCATCCGGCTTTGACGAGGAAATTCTTTTCTCCGTCTTTTGCGGTATAGAAGTGCTCGCCGGTATTCGGGTTGTACAGGCGGAACATCTTTCTGCCTTTCTTTTTTGGCAGGATGACTGTCTTTTTCTGTGTTTCAAACAGTTCATTTTTGAAGACTGCCCGGAATTCGGCTTTGCCTGCTTTTTCCGTTGTTGGCTTTGTGATGATCTTGTACGTTGTCTTTGCGGTTTCCGTGACGGTGTGTTTGCTGTTGTTTTCACAGACTGCTTTGGCAGTCACAGCGCTGTTGTCAGAAGCCCATATGTATTCCGGTGTTCCATATTTGTGGCCTGTGGCACGAAGGATCTTTTTCTTCGTGTCAGTATAGGTGAGATTCTTGAACACAGCTTCGGCTGTATATGTGATATTGCCGTTGAACTCACAGGAAGGTTCTGTTCGCTTGCTGGTGACTTTTGCCTGCACTGTAACTTCGTCTTTATTATGCGTTTTGCAGTGAAGGGCAAACTGTGCTGTCTTGTTGTCACTGCTCCATGTCCATTTTTCTTCTGTATCCAGGAAATGGATCTTTGCAGTGTCAAACGAACTTTCGTCCTGAGGCAGGATGGTGATGTTGTCCCAGTCTTTCGGACACCGGCTGAAGTAAATATCTGCCAGCGCCTTGTCCATCATGAATACATCAGAAGCGATCTTATAACATGCCGGCATCATCAGCCAGACTTCTTTCAGCTTTGTGCAATAGCGGAACAGACCCATATGCAGATCTACGATCCCTTCCGCATTGATCACAGCTTTTTCCAGCTGGGAACAGCTGGAGAAGACGCGGATCCCAAGCTCTTCGACACTGGCAGGAACCGTGATCTCAGTCAGACCGGATTCCGCGAAGACAGTATCCTCGATCGTCTTCAGTCCATCCGGCAGTTCGATCGATGCCAGCGAAGCGCATTTTTCAAACGCACCGAATCTGATCGTCTCCAGTCTGGACGGCAGCGTGACATTATTCAGCGACGTGCATCCGCTGCAGATACCTTCTTCAAGCGTTATGAGACTGTCCGGAAAAACGATCGTCTCCAGTCCGGTGCAGTTGGTAAATGCACCGTATTCCAGCTTCTGCAGACTTTCAGGCAGAATGACCTCTCTGATGGAAGGACATTCCATAAAGGCAGAGAATCCGATCTCCTGCAGTGTATCATTCAGCTCCAGGGTCTCCAGATTGTCCGCGTGGAAGAATGCGCAATTGCCGATCCGGGTAACGCTGCCTGTCACCACGACCTTTTTGATCTGGTCCATATACTGATCCCAGGGAGCGTCAGTATAGGAATAGTCATAGTACTGGTAATCCAGGGTCTCTCCCCGTCCCTGGATCGTCAGAGTATAGTCATCGGAAAGCACCCAGCTTGTGCCTTTGCCGCAGGTTCCGCTGGCGATGACAGCCTGCGGGGAATCCGGCATGGGGATCCGCTGCGTATCTTCCGCGGACACGTTCAGAGTGCCTGCGGAAAGGCAGAAAAGGGAAATGCAGATGCTCATCAGCATCACTTTTTTAACTCTCATAGATGATCCTCCGGTCTGTTATGTATCTTAATTATAGAGGAACCTGACCGTTTCTGACAGTTCAGATCAGTCCGAGATGGATGAACGCGTTCTTCAGACCGTCGTCATCCGTTCCGGTCGTGATGTAGTCGGCTGCGTTTTTTGCGCTTGGATTGCCGCTGCCCATGGCTACGGAATAGCCGCACAGTTCAAACATCGGAATGTCGACTGCTTCATCGCCGAAGGCAATGGTGTCTTCTTTCTTTCCGCCGATATAGTCCAGCAGGAAGCGGATCGCGTCAGCCTTGTTGATGCCTTCCGGGCTTGCGTCGCCGTGTGAGCAGTTCGGCGCGTCACCGCCCCAGCAGCCGATGTGCAGAGACGGGAAACGTTCTTTCGCCGCAAGATAATCTTCCCAGCTGTTCAGACGGAAGCTGATCTTGTTGACGTCATCGCGGTAGGGAGAAGCACCGTAGATCATCCGTTCAAAGAATTCACCGTATTCCGGATCCTTGCCGAACTTCTTACGATATGCCTCAAAAGACTTTTCCTTGTATTTCTCAGAAGGGTACAGACCGCTGTTGCATTCCAGATAGAATACCATATCGCGCTCTTTCAGCCAGTCGACGACTTCGCGGCATTCCTCTGCCGTCAGCTTTTTATGCAGGATCGTTTTGCCGTGGTCTTCCACGTAGCAGCCGTTGCCGCCGATCATTCCGTCCAGGCCGATCGCCCAGATGTCTTCATATACTTCTGCCTTGGAACGTCCGGTGCAGATATACACCAGATGACCGTTTTCTCTTGCCTTGCGGATCGCTTCAACTGCGGACCTGGGAGGAACGTTGTAGATTGGGGAACACAGGGTTCCGTCAACATCAATAAACAGTATTTTTCGCATAAATGATCTCCTCTGTCTTTATCATATTTGAAAATTGAAAAAGAAAAAAGAATGTACATTGACAACCGTGTTAGTATATGCTAACTTAGTAGATGTAAAAGATATCCGGTGAGGTGATCACTCATTCCATCACACATACTCCTTCCTTGCCGATATCCTGAGATCCGGGACAGATTACTGCCAAACACCGGAAAATCTGCAGTCCGTGTCCTCCTTACATGCGGAACTGCCTGAACGAAAAGATCCGAAACAGAATCGGGCAAACTGTTTCGGTTTTTTCTTTGCGGAGGATGTGACAGATAGTCTTTTCTGTGTTTTGTGTATGATGATAAAATAAAGGAAAGAAAGAAGGATAATCTATGGATTACAAATCATTGAAACCATTCCCGGAAGGATTCCTCTGGGGCGGCTCTTCCAGTGCCTATCAGTGCGAAGGCGCGTATCTGGAAGAAGGCCGTACACTGAGTGTTTCTGACACAGCAAAGGTTCCGGAAGGCACAACCAACTTTAACGATGGTGTTGATCACTATCACAGATTCAAGGAAGACATTGCCCTGATGGCGGAAATGGGATTTACAGAGTTCCGCTTCTCCATTGCCTGGCCGCGCATCATTCCGCAGGGTGCCGGCGAAGTCAACCAGGTCGCTGTACAGCACTATCATGACGTTATTGATGAGTGCCATAAGTACGGCATCGAACCGGTCGTCACACTGTATCACTTTGACCTTCCGCAGGTCCTGCAGGACAAATACGGCGGCTGGGCAAGCAGACAGTGCATCGATGACTTCGTAGAGTACTGCCGTGTCTGCTATAAGGAATACGGACCGAAGGTCAAGTACTTCCTGACGATCAATGAACAGAACATGATGGCTCTCTTCCAGGGTGCAATGTACGGATCAGAAAAAGGCCAGTGGCAGGCAAACCACCACATGCTGGTGGCGCAGGCCAAGGCAATGATCCTGTGCCATGAGATGTGTGACGCCAAGGTAGGTCCGGCTCCGAATATCACGGCGATCTATCCTGCATCCTCTTCACCGGAGGACAACCTGGCAGCGATGGACTGGGATCAGCTGAGAAACAGACTGTTCCTTGATACAGCTGTATTCGGAACCTATCCGGAAGCTCTGCTGAACTGGTGGAAAGACAAGGGCATCGCTCCTGACATCACCGATCAGGACTGGGAAGACCTGAAGAACGGCAATCCTGACTTCATCGCGTTCAACTACTACGGCGCCGGCACAGTGAAATATGTCAGCGAAGAAGAAGGCAAGAAGATGAAATCCGACACAGCCAACTTCATGACTGGCCTGATGACATATCCGGGCATGAGCACAGCTGTGCAGAATCTTCTGCAGGAACGCACATCCTACGGCATGGGCGTTGACCCGATCGGCCTCAGAGTTACACTGAGACAGCTCTGGGAAAGATACCATCTGCCGCTGATCATCACCGAGAACGGCTGCGGTGTTCCCGATAAGCTGGAAGAAGACGGAACGATTCATGACGACTACCGCATCGACTACCTGAGAAGACACATCAAAGCCTGCCAGGAAGCGATCACAGACGGCGTTCAGCTGTTCGGCTACTCTCCGTGGTCTGCATTTGACCTGATCTCCACACACCAGGGTATTACAAAACGCTACGGCTTCATCTATATCAACAGAGATGAATTTGATCTGAAAGACATGAAGAGAATCAGAAAGGATTCCTTCTACTGGTACCAGAAAGTCTGCAAGTCCAACGGACAGGAACTCTGAGAAAGGAAAAAAGAAATGAATAACTTACTGCAGCTTCTTACATCAAGCATGACCCAGCAGTCATCCATCAATGCCGCTGAAAAGAAAACAGGGATCAAGGGTGTTTCCATCCTGACGATCCTCTCCTATGCGCTGCCTCTGATCCTGAAATTCATGACAAGCAACGCTTCCAATCAGAAAGGCGCACAGTCTCTGCTCGGTGCCCTGACCCAGCACACCAGCAACCGCGCAATGCCGGATCAGATCGCGGACGCGGATCTGGAAGACGGCACAAAGATCATCCGTCATATCTTCGGCGATCAGACAGAGAGCACAGTGAATGACATCGCGAGAAGCACAAATACTTCCGCTGCCGATGTCAGCAGCGTTCTCAGCGCCATGGCTCCGGCCCTGCTCAGCTCCCTGAGCGCTGCCACAACAGCGACAGCCAATGCCCAGAAGAAACAGAACGCAGGCATCGACCTCAGCGACGGACTCGATGTTTCCGACCTCGTCGGCATCTTCCAGGCAACAACGAATGCCAACGGACTGGGCGGACTTCTCGGAAGCTTCCTCGGCGGCCAGCCGCAGCAGACACAGAATGCCAACGACGGCTCTGCCCTGCTCAGCTCCCTGCTTTCCTTCATGAAGTAAGAAAGACCACAGTCAAGACCTCCGGAAACAGCTATGTTCCGGGGTCTTTTTGTCGTTTGCGTCCATATATGGCAAAACACTGGAATGATATAATTTCAGTATATTTTCCAGGAGGTTCTCAGATGAAATACACAAAAGAAGGAACAGTCACCGATATTCAGATCGCGTATATCGGCGGCGGCAGCCGTGGCTGGGCATGGACATTCATGACCGACCTTGCCAGTGAAGAAAAAATATCCGGTACGATCAGGCTTTATGATATCGATCATGAAGCAGCGAAGAAAAACGAGAAGATCGGCAGTCATTTGATGAGCCGTCCTGACGCAAAAGGAAGCTGGAAGTTTCAAACAGCAAGCAGTCTCAGGGAAGCGCTGGAAGGCAGTGATTTCGTTGTGATCTCGATCCTGCCGGGAACCTTCGATGAGATGGAGGCAGATGTTCACATGCCGGAGAGACTGGGCATTTATCAGTCGGTCGGCGACACAGCCGGTCCCGGCGGAATGATCCGGGCTCTGCGCGCGATCCCGATGTTTGTGGAGATCGCTGAAGCAGTCAGAGACTATTCCCCGGAAGCGTGGGTGATCAACTACACCAATCCGATGTCCATTCTTGTCAAAACACTGTATGAGGTATTCCCTGCCATCAAGGCGTTCGGATGCTGCCACGAAGTTTTCGGCACCCAGAAGATCCTGAGAGATATCTATGAACTGAGCACTGGAAACAAGGTGAATGACTGGCACGATGTCCATGTCAATGTGATCGGCATCAATCATTTCACCTGGTTTACGGAAGCGTCCTGCCAGGGAAGAGACCTGTTTCCGATCTACAGAGACTATATCCGTGAACATAAACAGGAAGGCTTCCGGGATGAGCTGGATCTGAACCAGGACAAGCCGAAGGATTCAGTCTTTGTCTGCAGGCACCGGGTCAAGATGGATCTGTTTGAACGGTACGGCGCGATCGCCGCAGCCGGCGACAGGCATCTGGCAGAGTTCATGCCCGGAGATGAATATCTGAAAGACCCCGTAACAGCTCTGTCATGGGATTTCCGTTTAACGCCTGTTTCCTGGCGGAAAGAAGATCTGACAAAGCGTCTGGCAAAAAGTGAGAGGCTGTATCAGGAAACGGAAGAGATCGAACTGAAGCCGACCGGGGAAGAGGGCGTTCTTCTGATCAAGGCGCTGCTTGGCCTTGAACGTGTGATCTCCAATGTCAATCTGCCCAACTATGCCCGTCAGATCCCTGATCTGGATCAGAATGCAGTTGTAGAGACAAATGCAGTGTTCTCACGGGATGCCGTCAGACCCATCTTTGCCGGCAAAGCTGATGATAAGATCAGAGAACTGATCCTTCCGCATATTGAGAACCATGAAAAGATCTTCAAGGCTGCGTACTATGCCATCAAAGGCGATCACATGGACGAATGCCGCAGGCTGGTGTATGACGCGTTCATGAACGATCCGCTCGTGAAAGGACACCATCCTTCCTATGAGGAAGTCTGCAGTCTTGTCGATGATATGATCGAGGCAACGTCCGCATATCTTCCGGAAGCGTGGAAAAAGAACTGAATTTCAGAAAGAAGCGCCGGGCAGATCCCGAAAGAGAAATGCACGGCGCTTTTCATTTTGGGAAGGAATGCTATAATCATATCTGTGAACAGGGGTGCCCCCCAAGGCTGAGAGAGACCCTTATCACCTGATCTGGTCAGTACCAGCGTAGGGAGTTCAAAAACTTTCTGCGCCTTCGAAACGGAGGTGTTTTTTAATGAAAAAAGATCAGACGAAGACGCTTGCCTATATGGCATTGTACGTCGCATTGTATGTAGTTCTGAAGTATGCCGGGGATCTGATCCCCATCCTGAAGATGCCGAACGGCGGCTCGATCGAGCTTGAGCTGGTGGCTGTCTTCATCGCTTCCTATCATCTCGGATGGCAGAAAGGCATTGCTGTGTCGCTGCTTTCCTGGCTGATGACGATCCTGCTTGGCTCCATGCCGTATTATGTGCATCCCATCCAGATCTTCCTGGACTATGCCGGTCCGCTGATGGCGTGCGGCGCAGCATCTCTTCTGTGGCCGTTCAGAGACCTGAATGCCGGCGGCAGGAACATTCTCTCCGTTCTGCTTGCGGCAGGTGCGTTCCTCGGCATTTATCTGAGCTTTCCGCATGAGTTCCTGTATATCATCCTCGCGGTGCTCTGCGCAGCCGTAACATTCGCCTTCTCCTACTGGTATATTAAGGAGAAGAAGGAATTTGGTATTGTCATATCAATGCTGCTGAAGTATCTGTTTACCGTTCTTTCCGGTGCGTATTACTGGGCAGGGGACGCCGGTGCAGGCAGCGCGGCAGCGTGGACATTCTCGATCACCTACAATCTTGGCTACAATCTGGTGACAATGATCGTCTGCCTGGTTCTGGTCCCGGTCATGATCGACCGTCTGAGAAAAATGCGCGTCACATTCAAATATTGATGAAGAGCGTCTGTGCAGACGCTTTTTAGATGGGATTTTGAAACAATTGACAGGTGTTTCGGATATAATGAAAATGACAGAAAGAATGAGGAAAAGATCATGATCAGAGTCGGAATTGTCGGCAACGGCGGAATTGTGCAGCAGGCACTGGAATGTTTCCGGGAAGCGGGGATCAACTGTAGTGCTTTATGGTGCAGAAACGCGGAAAAAGGAAGACCCGTGGCAGAAAAAGCAGGAATCAGAAAGGTTTACACCGATTATGCGGAATTCCTGGAAGATGAAGATTTTGATACTGTTTATATCGGTCTGGTCAACAGCATGCATTATGAATATTCCCTGCGGGCTCTGCAGGCAGGCAAGAATGTCATCTGTGAAAAGCCGTTCACCTCGACCAAAGAAGAAATGCATACGCTGAGGCTGGTTGCTCAGGACCGGCAGCTGTTCCTGTTTGAGGCGATCATGTCACGCTACAGCCAGAATTTTGAAGCAGTGCGTGATCATCTCAAGGAGATCGGCGATATCAAACTCATCACTGCAAATTACTCGCAGTATTCCAGACGCTACGATTCTTATCTGCAGGGCACGGTCCTGCCGGCGTTTGATCCGGCACTGTCCGGCGGCGCCCTCTATGACATCAACGTATACAACATTCACTTCGTAGCCGGTCTCTTCGGCAGACCGGAACATGTCCAGTACATTGCCAACAAAGGCTTCAACGGCATTGATACATCCGGTGTCGTGATCCTGGACTACGGAACATTCAAGGCTGTCTGCGTCGGCGCAAAGGACTGTGCTGCTTCACCGCATATTTCGATTCAAGGCACGAAAGGCTGTATTGAGACATTCAGCCGGCCGGGCTTTGTCCGCGGCATGAAACTGCGCATTTACGGCGAGGAAGAAAAGACACTGGACGTCAAGGATGAAGGACATCCGATGACGAATGAGTTCAAAGTCATGAGCAAAGTCATTTCCAACGACGACTATGACCGCACCTATGACTGGCTCAATGCTTCCCTGACTGTCATGCATATCCTGGAAGAGGCAAGAAAATCAGCCGGCATCGTGTTCGAAGCAGACAAAAAATCTCAATAATCCCTTAATAAAACGATAATAGAAATAATACTGGATTTAAGCGCTTACATGCTATAATAAGGACAGAAAAGGAGAATTAAAACACAATGTTAGTAAACATCAGTTCACCCATGAAGCGCGACGAGATCAAGGCGATCCTCGAAGCGAATGAAAATCCGAAGTACACATTCGTTAAAATGCTGAACGCTATGGAAATGCAGTTCGAAGCTACATATGCTGAAGGCACAGACGGGAACCCTGCAGACCTCGCAAAGAAGCTCATCAAGCAGCAGCCCTGGGGCGCTGTTCTGATGGTTCGTGCTCTGATCGACGGCCAGAAGTTCACAGGCGGCAAGATCTAAACAAGACAGATAACATTCGCTTTTCAGCGGATGTTATTTTTTTGACTGAAAAGAAAAGGAGAGAAGAAAAGTATGAGTTTCCCGAAAGGTTTCCTCTGGGGAGGAGCGACAGCAGCGAATCAGTTTGAAGGCGGCTGGAACGAAGGCGGCAAGGGCCCTGGTGTTCCCGATCACATCAGAGGCGGCACAGTATCTACACCGCGTCTGTGGGACAAGGAAATTGATCCAGATGTTTATTATCCTTCCCATCAGGCAGTAGACTTCTATCATTTCTACAAGGAAGACATTGCACTGTACGGCGAAATGGGCTTCAAGTGCTTCCGTCTTTCCGTCAACTGGTCCAGGATCTATCCGAACGGTGATGAACTGGAACCTAACAAAGAAGGTCTGGAATTCTATCACAACGTATTCGCGGAATGCAAAAAGTACGGCATTGAACCGCTGGTCACGATTTCCCACTATGAACTGCCGTGGGGCTTAAGCGTCAAATACAACGGATGGACAGGCAGAGAAGTCATTGACTGCTTCGTACGCTATGCCACAACGCTGTTCACCGAATACAAAGACGATGTCACATACTGGCTGACATTCAACGAGATCAATATCGGTGCCCAGGCATTTGGCCGGATCATGTCACTCGGCATGCAGGGCGAAGACGGCAAGCCGATGTTCAAGCTGGATCCGGAAACACCGGAAGAAGCATCCGACAGATTCACGGCTCTGCACAACCAGTTCGTTGCCAGCGCGAAGGCTGTTGTCATCGGTCATGAGATCAATCCGGAAAACAAGATCGGTCTGATGATCGCCAGCTCCATGACATACCCGTATACACCGAACCCGCTCGACGTCAAGAATGCGCAGGACAGAATGAACATGTCCAACTGGTTCTGCGGCGATGTCCAGGTCAGAGGCCATTATCCATACTACGCGAAGAGATACTTCAAAGACAACAACATCACTGTCCGCATGGAAGAAGGCGACGAAGAGATCCTGAAGAAGGGCACAGTAGACTTCTACAGCTTCTCCTATTATATGAGCAGCTGCGCATCTGTTGATCCGGAAGCTTCCAAGGGCTCCGGCAACATGTTCACCGGCATCGTCAACCCGTATCTGAAAGCATCCGACTGGGGCTGGCAGATCGACCCGGAAGGCCTGCGGATCTATCTTAACGAAGTTTACGGCAGATATGAGATCCCGCTGTTCATCGTTGAAAACGGCCTCGGTGCCAACGATGTCAGAGCCGAAGACGGCGGCTTCCACGATGATTACAGGATCAACTATCTGAGAGATCACATCAAGGCAATGGCTCAGGCTGTTGAAGACGGTGTTGAACTGATGGGATACACCATGTGGGGATGCACGGACCTGGTATCCGCCTCCACCGGTGAAATGAAGAAGAGATACGGCTTCGTCTATGTCGACAGAGACAACGACGGCAACGGCGACTTCCACAGAGAACGGAAAGATTCCTTCTTCTGGTACAAGAAAGTCATCGCAACAAACGGCGAAGATCTCGATTAACAGACAACCGATGAGGCGCGGGATGATCTATTCATCCCGCCCTCATTTTTTCAGAATGGATACCACGTGCTATGCGCGTGGTACCGTCCTTCTAGTGAAAAACAAGACGCCCTCAGCGTTACAATGTAAGCGGCCGGGCAGCCGCA
This sequence comes from Solobacterium sp., assembly GCA_024680365.1. Lineage (GTDB taxonomy): Bacteria > Bacillota_I > Bacilli_A > Erysipelotrichales > Erysipelotrichaceae > Bulleidia. The sequence goes on along the minus strand of JAILCN010000072.1, from coordinate 40 downwards.
AACAAGAGTAAGAGGAGGGCGTCAAATGAATGACAAGAAC
>JAILCN010000068.1 GCA_024680365.1 Solobacterium sp. | reverse complement strand
TGTCAATCCTGATGGCCGCGGGAATCCGAAGATTCATTCTGAAAAAATAAAGAAAGACCGTCCGGGTCAGAAAGGAGCAGGCCATGGCGCTGTTCACACAGTGGGGAGAAAAACTTGATCCGAAAGCACCTCTGCAGGAGTATCCGCGGATGCAGCTGCAGAGAGACAGCTACACAAATCTGAACGGGCTCTGGGAATACCAGATCACCGAACAGAATGCCGAACCAGATCCCGCACAATGGAAAAAGATCATTGTGCCTTTTGCGCTTGGCTCAAAGCTTTCCGGAGCACAGGACCAGCTGCTTCCGGGGCAGGCTCTCTGGTACCGGAAACAGTTTGCCTACAAACCATCCATTCTCCACACATGGCTGAACTTCGAGGGTGTTGACCAGTACTGCACCGTTTATATGAACGGCATTGAAGTCGGCTCCCATGCCGGCGGCTATTCACCGTTCGGTTTCGATATCTCTTCCATGATCAAATACCAGAATTCGCTCATGGTCCGCTGCTTTGATGACAGCGACAGGGGTGAATACGCTTATGGCAAGCAGATGCTTGAGCACAGCGGCATGTGGTACACACCTTCCTCCGGTATCTGGCAGACAGTATGGCTGGAGGATCTCGGCGAGCATGCGGTGCAGGATCTCAAGATCACCCCGCAGCTGGATGAAAAAAAAGTTATATTCGATCTGGCCGGCAACTTTACTTCGGCCCGGATCATCATTTCCGACCGCGGCCGCGCCGTGCATACGGGACTCGTCTTTGATATGCATTATGAGGCGCAGCTTGATGACGTCCATGTCTGGACGCCGGACGATCCGTTCCTCTATGACGTCTATGTACAGACCGAGGATGATGTGATCAAGAGCTATTTCGGCATGCGCAAATTCTCGGCCGGCAATGATAAGGAAGGCGTGCCGCGTTTCTGCCTGAACAACCGCCCGTTATTCTTCAGCGGCCTGCTGGACCAGGGCTATACACCGGACGGGCTGATGACCTTCCCGGATGATGAAGCGATGGTTTATGAGCTGAAGAAGATCAGGGAAATGGGCTTCAACATGCTCAGAAAACATGTCAAGGTGGAATGCCGCAGATGGTATTTCCACTGCGACCGGCTGGGCATCCTTGTCATGCAGGACATCCCCAACGGCGGCGTCTATGATTACAAATGGCAGTCGGTCATGCCGACAATCGGCTTTAAGCAGAATGACCATGAGAATCCCCGGCTCGGGCGGACAGACGCCAGGGCGCAGAAAACATATTACGAGGAGCTCGACGGCATCCTGGACAACCTGTATAACTGCACTTCCATATTTGCCTGGTGTCCTTTCAATGAAGGCTGGGGCCAGTTCGACTCACAGGCGGTGACAGATTATATCCGGAATTATGATTCCACGAGGCTGATCGACAGCGCCAGCGGCTGGTATGACCAGGGAGCCGGCGATTTCCGGAGCGTCCATGAATACTTTGTCCCGCTGCGCGTGCGTCCCACAAAGAGCGGCAGGATTTACATACTCAGCGAGTTCGGCGGCTATTCGTATATTGAAAAAGGACACAGTGAAGCTGAGACGCTGTACGGCTACAGGAAGTTTACAGACAAGCTCCTGCTTGATGAGGCCGTGCATAAGCTGTATGACTCACTGATCTTCCGCAACATCCGCAAAGGACTTTCCGGCTGCATCTATACCCAGGTCAGCGATGTTGAGGATGAATGCAACGGCCTGTTTACCGCTGACAGGAAGATCATCAAAATCGACGAAAAAAAGATGCGCAGGATGAATGACCGCCTGTGCAGGAGAATACCGAAATGAAAGATATTATAGTGATTGCCCAGGCTCTCGGCGGACAGGTGAGAATTCATGCCGCCCGCACAACTGCCCTGGTTGAAGAATCAAGAAAAGCCCATCAGTGCATGGCGACATCTGCGGCGGCCCTGGGACGGGTGCTCAGCGCGACCGCGATCATGGCGAGCGACCTGAAAAACCCGCAGGAAAAGATTACGTCCATCATGAACGGACACGGCCCGGCCGGCACCGTTCTTGCCCAGGCTGACGGAGCCGGAAATGTCCGCGGCTTCATCAGCGATCCGAATCTGTATATTGTCCGTGAGGATGGCCATCTGGCAGTCGGCCAGGCGATCGGCAGAAACGGAACGCTTTCCGTCATCAAAGACCTCGGCCTGAAGGAACCGTTTACCGGCGTTGCCCAGATCCAGAGCGGCGAAGTCGGTGATGATTACGCATATTACTTTGCCATCTCTGAACAGACGCCCTCCATTGTCGGCGTCGGTGTACTTGTCAACCCCGACAGCACAATCCAGGCTGCCGGCGGGATTTTCATCCAGCTGATGCCGGGCGCTTCCGAAGAAGCCATTGAGAAGTGCGAAAAAGTGGCGGCAGCCCTGCGGCCTGTATCCTCACTGATTGATGAGGGGCTTGAACCCGCCGACATTGCCCGCATGTATTTTGAGGATGCCGAGATCATCGGTGAAAGAGATGTCAGATGGTACTGCAGCTGTTCGAGGGAACGCTTTGCCGGTGCCCTGAAAACACTGCAGGTCAAAGATCTGCAGGAAATGATTGACGACGGCAAGGGTGCTGAAATCCGCTGTG
>JAILCN010000035.1 GCA_024680365.1 Solobacterium sp. | reverse complement strand
CAATTTCTACTTCGATACACCGGTATGCATGAACGAAAAGGATGTGGACGTTTATCAGCGCCATAGTGAACCGTCTTTTCACCGCTATATGGAAAAAAGGCTGAAAGCGCTCGATAAGATCATATTCTGGAGGACCCTGGTGCCGAAGCATCCGGAGAAGACGGATGAAGGAAGGATGAATTTCTCCAGCTGGCACTTTGTGAAAGACGGCGACAGATTTGATCTCGGTGAATTGACGGCTGAAGTAATTGAAATACCGGGACACACTCAGGGCAGTATAGCCATCTGTTTCCCGGAAAAGAAACTGGTTGTTACGTCAGACGGCGCTAATGCGGCAACGTGGCTGTTTCTGCCGGAATCCACGGATCTTGCGGAATATGCCGCAAGCCTGCATAAGCTCGAAAAATTCAGTTTTGAATCGATCCTGACCGGTCACAGCCTGAAACTGTTCAGCCGGAAAGATCTCGAAGACTGGATCCGTGTCGCAGATCATCCCGGTTTCGCTCATGCCAGAGAACAGAAGGGCGGCGACTTCGCCCCGGGCGTCAGACCGCTTCAGGTCTGGGCAGAAGATGATTCGAAACATAAGGGACCGTCGATCATGATCGATCCTGTGAAAGAAGGAGTAAGAGGTCAGTAACGAAGCCGGACAGCTGACTCTTCACAGAAAGAAATGATCATTCGCTTTGGAACCGGTGTTTCTCTATACACAGTACAGAACAGATCAAAAAAGCCATACTCGGCAAAAAAGAAGATCATGGAACGGATCTTCTGAAGGAGACAGATGAGCAGATTGATTAACGACATGATCTGCAGGGGACTGCAGAAGATCATATATGCAACGGCATACAAGGGGCATCGGCCGAACGAATGGAAGCCATGGAAGGAACCGGGGATCGTTCGAACGAATGATGGAATGATCGTACATAACGATGTCTGTTACGGAAAGAACTATCCCAACAGTTATGCGGATATCTGGCTGCCGGATGATACGGAGACAAAGCATCCGGTCGTTGTCTACCTCCATGGCGGCGGATTCATCTTCGGTAACAAATCTACAGGGGATCCGCTCTCGGCAGGGGAAGAAAAGACCGGTAAGCTGTTGAAGATCATCGAAGCCGGTTACGCGCTGGTCAACGCGGATTATGCGTTGGCGCCGCAGTACCGCTTTCCTTCCCAGATCCGCCAGCTGGATGAACTGCTCCGTTTCCTTATGGAAAACGCGGACCGGTATCACCTCGACATGAACAGGGTCTGTCTGTCCGGAGGAAGTGCCGGTGCTGATATGACCGAGATATACGCGGCCTGTGTATGCAATCCCGAATATGCGGAACTGCTGAAAGTGCAGCCGGCCATGACAAAAGACGATCTCAGGGTCCTGGCGATCGATGAAGCGGCACTGGATGCATCGGTATTCGATAAAAAAATGTATGCGATGCTGGGCTGCTGGACCGGAGCGAAAAAGAATACGCCGGAAGATACAGCGATCATCAACGCAAAGAACTATATCAAGGATTCCTATATCCCAAGCTGGATCAATGCCTCCAACGAAGGAGGGGAAAGCGGTTTCTTCGTTGCAGAAGGAAGAGGATTGAAGAAAGTTCTGGACCGGATCGGCGTACCGAACGATCTGGTGTATTTTCCGGGAGAAGCACTCCCCCACGGATACATGGACAACGTCGGAAAAGAAATACACGCAGACGAAGCATTCAGCAGAATGCTGAGATTTATAGAACAATATATGTAGGAGAAAGGCAATGGCAAAGGAAAGAATCAACAAGCATCCCGACTGGAAACTGAGCACAAGAGAAAGAATCTACTACTATTTCGCAGATATCGGCAGACTGTTCGGCTTCGGCACATTCAGTCTGTATATGACGCCGTTCCTTGCGTTAAGAGGCGTCAATCTGTCCGTACTGGCGGGCGTCATGCTGCTGCTGAAGATCATTGACGCCGTTGATGATGTCGTCTTCGGCTATGTCATTGACCGTCTCAGGATCACGGAGATCAAAGCTTTCAGAAAGATCACCGGTGAAGGAAAATACCTGCCGTGGTATCGCCTGACATTCACGCTGTTTGCGATCTTTACCATGGCGTTCTATCTGATGCCGGCAAACATTCCGCAGACACAGAAAATGATCTGGTTTGTTGTGACCTATCTTCTCTATGACTTCTCCTGCACGCTGGCAGAAACACCGATGAATTCCCTGATCATGACACTGACCGACAACACGGAAGAGAGAAACCACATTCTTACGGTCAAAGGCATTATCACGATCGTTTCTGCTGTATTCCTCGGCGTCGTATTGAACTTCCTGGTCGATCCGGTCAACGGTCCGGGCCTCTCCTTTACCCAGGTCGCGATCGGTCTGATGGTCATGTGTATTGTGATCATGACACCGATGGCTCTCAAAGGAAAAGAATACAACACATCACTGAAGAATGCGGATGCCGAAACGAATGAATCTTATACATTGAAAGATATGTGGAACTGTGTGAAGGTCAACAAGTACATGATGATCTTCCTGCTGTCTTCCCTGATCGCAGGCGTGACGGCGACTTCTTCCGCTGTCAGTTCCCTGATCTCCTTCTATCTGTTCAACGGAAACACCATGATCGTCTCTCTGCCGGTGCTGATCGCGTTTATTCCGGCGATGATCCTGAACTTCAACGCCGATAAGATCGCAAGGAAATTCGGAAGAAAGAACTCTCTGGTCATTCTCGGTATCGTCTTCGGCGGCATGAGCGTATTGCAGTATCTGGCCGGCTATAAGAACCTCGTTGTCTTTATCGCGCTCGGCGCCATCGCCGGAATCGCCAATTCCGTAAGAGCCATTTTCATGAATTTCATAGCTCCGGATACGATCGAATATACCCGTTATAAAACCGGCAAAGACTGCTCCGGTATCTTCTACGCCCTGAATTCCTTTGTGACGAAAGCGACCGGCAGCGTCGGTGCAAGTCTCGGCCTTCTGATCATGTCCCTGTACAAATGGAATCCGGTCCAGGCAAACAGCTTTGAAGAGCTGCTGGCAATGGGAATGCAGGAAGGACAGGGTGCCTATCAGACCCCGCTGGCGATCCATGGCATGTGGGTCGTCTATGCGCTGATCCCGGGCATCGGATTCCTGCTCTCGGCTCTTGTCATGTATTTCTACAAACTGAAAGACAGCGATGCCGAACTGATGGCCAAATGCAACGGCGGCGAGATC
>JAILCN010000016.1 GCA_024680365.1 Solobacterium sp. | reverse complement strand
GGAGAGAAAATGGATAAAGACCGTTTCCGGCGTGATCTGGGCGGGGTGGAGCACGCCTACGCTGAGGTCATGCGCCGGCTGCGGGAAAAAGAAGAAAATGAGCAGCAGTCTTCATAAAGAATGCTGCGTTTTCTGCACCTGGTTTGTTTCAGCGGTACTGAGATGATGTTCAGCCTCCGCAGATATAAATACTTCACTGATCACTGGATGACTGAATAATCTGTGCGGAAGTTCACACAGAGAACAGCCGTCAGGAAAGGAGTTTATGATGTTTGAATCTTATGAATCGCCTCTTGCCAGCCGCTATGCTTCATCTTATCTGCTGGAGCTTTTCTCGCAGCGGACACGTATCCGGACATGGCGCCAGCTCTGGACTGAACTGGCACGGGCAGAGTGTGAACTGGGTCTTCCCGTCAGCGCTGAACAGGTTCAGGAGCTGGAGGATCATATCGACGATATTGATTTTGCCTGTGCAGCAGCCCGGGAGAAGGAAGTCAGGCACGATGTGATGGCACACGTCTATGCCTATGGCCAGGCTGCTCCGTCGGCAGCCGGGATCATCCATCTTGGCGCAACGAGCTGCTATGTCACGGACAATGCAGATCTGATCCTGTACCGGGATGCGCTTCGCTATCTGGACGCAGAGCTCTTAAAGGTAATTGGCGCTCTGGCGGCTTTTGCGGATAAATACAAAGATCTTCCGACGCTGGGCTATACGCATTATCAGCCTGCGCAGCCGGTCAGTGTCGGGAAAAGAGCTGCACTCTGGCTGCAGGATCTTGTATCGGACCACGATGAAATACAATATGTCCTCAGCTGTTTCCGCTTCCTTGGCTGCCGCGGCGCAGCCGGAACAGAAGCCAGCCTGCTGGAGCTCTTTAACGGGGACGCTGAAAAGGCAGATGCACTGAACGAAAGGCTGGCTGCCCGATTTGGGTTTTCAGCATGCTTCTCCGTCTGCGGACAGACGTATCCCCGCAAACTGGACAGCCGGATCGTAAACTGTCTGTCTTCCGCTGCACAGAGTCTTTCCAAGATGGCAAACGATATCAGGCTTCTGCAGCATGATCATCAGCTGGAAGAGCCTTTTGAAGAAAAGCAGATCGGTTCTTCTGCCATGGCGTATAAACGCAATCCCATGCGCTGTGAGCGGATCTGCTCGCTGGCACGTTATCTGATCTCACTGCCTTCCGATACGGCTGTGACTGCATCCACGCAATGGCTGGAACGTACACTGGATGATTCAGCCGGCCGGCGGATCGTCATGCCGGAGGCCTTCCTCTGCGCGGATGCTGTTCTTCGTCTGGCTCAGAACGTCGTAAGCGGTCTGCGCGTCAATGAGGTCATCATCGATCGGACACTGCGGGAATATCTTCCATTTATCGTTACGGAAAATCTGATGATGGAAGCCGTCAAAAAGGGGAAGGACCGCCAGAAACTGCACGAGATCATCCGGGTCTGTTCCATGGAAGCGAGCCGCCGGATGAAGGAGGAAGGCATCTGCGATCTGCCTGAACGCCTGGCAGCTTCTGCGGAATTCGGTCTTACAAAAGAAGAGATCGACGCGCTTTTGGAGCCGTCTCTCTATATTGGCAGATCCTGTTCGCAGGTGGAGCGTTATCTGGATGAACTGCAGTCTGTTCTGTCCGGTGCAGGGAAGGCAGATGCTGAGATCCTGATATAAGCACAAAAGAAGGAAGGAAAACATCTTATGAGTTACCGTACGGAAAAGGATACGCTTGGCAGCATTGATGTGGCATCAGATAAATACTGGGGAGCGCAGACCGAACGGTCCCGGCAGAATTTTCCCATAGGAGGAGAGCGTGACAGAATGCCGCAGGAGATCATCACAGCGCTTGCCTTCATCAAGCAGGCAGCCGCTCTGGCAAATTACCGTCTGCTACCGGAAAAAATGACAGAAGAAAAATGCAGCCTGATCGCCGCTGCAGCCGGAGAGATCATTGACGGGAAACTTTGGGATCATTTCCCGCTTGTCATCTGGCAGACCGGCTCGGGAACACAGAGCAATATGAATGTCAACGAAGTCATAGCAAACAGAGGAAACGAACTGGCAGGAAAGAAACTGTTGCATCCGAATGACGATGTCAATCTGTCACAGTCTTCCAATGATGCGTTCCCGTCTGCCATGAGGATCGCTGCTGTGCTGATCCTTGAGAATACTCTGCTTCCGTCAGTCAGATGCATCTGTGCAGAACTGAAGAAGCTGGAAGAACGATACGATGGGCTGATCAAGACAGGCCGGACGCATCTGCAGGACGCTGTTCCGATCCGCTTTTCACAGGAGATCTCCGGCTGGCGCTGCAGCCTGGAAAAGGACGCCGCAATGCTCGAAGCAGCTCTTCCTTTTCTGCGGGAGCTTCCCCTCGGCGGTACAGCAGTAGGGACCGGTCTCAATGCTCCTGCCGGCTTTGACCGGCTGGCCGCAGAAGAACTTTCCCGCATGACAAAAACAGCTTTTTCTGCAGCTTCGAATAAATTTTATGCTTTGACCAGTCTGGATGTTTTCGTGAACACACACGGCATTTTAAAGGCATTGGCCAGTGATCTCATGAAAATGGCAAATGATATCCGTCTGCTCTCCTCCGGTCCGCGCTGCGGACTGGGTGAGCTGATCCTTCCCGTCAGGGAACCTGGTTCCTCCATCATGCCCGGAAAAGTGAACCCGACCCAATGTGAGCAGGTGACCATGGTGGCAGTTCAGGTCATGGGAAATGATACTGCCGTTGGATTTGCCGCATCTCAGGGACAACTGGAATTAAATGTGTATCTGCCTGTCTGCATAGACAATTTCCTCCGTTCCGCAAAGCTGCTCAGCGGATCCATGGAGTCCTTCCGGATCCGCTGTCTGGCTGGGCTTGAGGCAAATGAAGCGAAAATGCAGGAAGATCTTTTCCGCTCACTGATGCTTGTAACAGCCTTAAGTCCCCGTATCGGCTATGAAAAAGCTGCGCAGACGGCACAGCTGGCGTATCGGGAAAACAGCGGACTGAAAGAAGCCTGCCTGAAGCTGGGATATCTTTCCGAAGAAGAACTGAATGATCTGCTGATGCCGGAAAAGATGGTTTGATTTCTCACAAACAGCATAAAGAAGCTGTAACAAATAAGAGATCCAGGGAGCTGCGGCTCCTTTTTTGTGATACATGTCAGTCAGCGTCAAGTGTGGATCCGGCGTTTTCTCGTATAATAAAAATACAAGGTATCTGCAATGAAAACAGCTGTGATCGGTGTGGGAAATATGGGAACGAAGTATGCCTGTCTGCTGCAGGAAGGCAGGATCAATGGGGCAGAACTTGCGGCAGTCACACGCATCCGGGAAAAGCAGAAAGAACTGCTGGCACCGTCTCTTGCGAAGGGTCTGCCTGTTTATGAGAGTGCGGACGCGTTGTTTGACGCGCTTGAAAAAGGAGAGATCCTGCTTGATGCAGTCATCATTGCAACGCCGCACCGCAGTCACTGTCCGATCGCGCTGCGGGCATTCGCGGATGGTCTTCACGTGCTGACAGACAAGCCTGCCGGTGTTTACAGCAGACAGGCCAGAGAGATGGGTGAAGCAGCCCGGAAAAGCAGACGCATATACGGCATCATTTTCAACCAGCGGACACTCCCGCAGTTTCAACTCCTGCATGATATCGTACAGAGCGGCAGGTATGGATCTCTCAAACGGGTCGAATGGGTGGTTACTGACTGGTATCGTCCTGACAGTTATTATGCCTCATCTGCGTGGCGGGCAACATGGAACGGAGAAGGCGGAGGCGTGTTGCTGAACCAGTGTCCCCATAATCTCGATCTTCTGCAGTGGATCTGCGGCATGCCTGTGTCCGTGCGTGCCTTCTGCAATGAGGGGCGCTATCATCCCATCACAGTGGAAGATGATGTGACCATGTTTCTGGAGTGGGACAACGGCGCAAGCGGAACGTTCATTACGTCGACCGGGGAAGCGCCCGGCACCAATCGCCTTGAGATCGTGATGGATGAAGCAATGCTCGTCTGTGAAAACGGGGAAGTGCGCATCGGTGAACTGTTTCCGGAACTTGGCTGCCGGGAAGCTGAATACCGGAAGACTGCCCGGGATCCCTTTGCGAAAATTCATGGCACATGGAAAACATACACGTTTGAAAAACCGGATGATCCATACCGGATTATCCTGCAGAGATTTACGGACGCGGCCGGCGGAACAGGCAGATGTGTCGCTGACGGCAGTGAAGGGCGGGGAAGCCTGATGATCGCCAATGCGGCGTACTGGTCTTCCTGGAAAGACAGAAAGATCCTTCTGCCCAAGTACGGTACTGCTGAAGAACTGCTTTTTGAACATGACTATGAAATTCTTCTGAATAAAAAAAAGAAGGAAGAGGCGGAGAGAGTATGAGCGGAAAGATCCGTTTTGGAATTGTCGGCTCCGGTTGGCGGTCATTGTATTACTGCAGGATCGCCAAAGCAAAACCGGATCTGTTTGAAATGTGCGGGATGGTATGCCGTACAGAAGAAAAGGCATTGCGAATGGCACGGGAGCACGGGATCTCCGTCTTCACGTACCCCTGTGATCTTATGCATGCCGCGCCTGATTTTGTGGTGGTCGCGGTCGATAAAGCACACGTTCTTGAAGTCAGCGCCGAATGGCTGCGGAAAGGGGCTGCCGTACTGGCGGAAACACCTGCCGCCGTGGATCGCGCGTCGCTGCGGATCATGAAGGAGATCGCAGCCAAACAGCTGAAATTTGCGACGGCGGAACAGTACCGTCTGTATCCGGAGAATTCTGCCCGGATACAGCTGATCCGGAAAGATCTCATCGGGGAACCGCAGTATCTGTATCTTTCTCTTGCCCATGAGTACCATGCGGCTTCTCTGATGCGTGCCTTTCTGAATATTTCACCGGAAATGCCATACACCATACGGGCTTATGCAGGTGCATATCCAACTGCGGGAACACTGACCCGGACTGAGCGGATCACAGACGGGCGTATTTCCCTGAAAAAACGTACCTGCGCGGTCATCGCGTTTGCGGACGGAAAGACGTGTCTGTATGACTTTGATGCGGAACAGTATCGTTCACTGATCCGCAGCAGTCACTGGAAACTGCAGGGAACACGCGGAGAGATCTTTGACGATACAGTTCTCTGGCTGGATGAAAAAAACACACCCCTCCAGGGAAAGATCAGAACAGATTCATCCATCGTGAAGACAGGCAGTTACAATCCGAATCTCAGTCAGTATGAAACGATTGAAAAGATCTCATTCGGAAATGAGATCCTGTATCTGCCGCAGGATGGCCTGGCCGGTCTGTCGCAGGATGAAACAGCCATTGCAAAGCTCCTGGTCAGTATGGCAGCGTACGCAAAAGGGAACGGCGATGCTCCGTATTCAACAGAGGAATCGATCGCTGATGTCGGTATGGCGATCCTTCTGCAGGAGGCTGCTGAGACCTGCGGGTGCCTGCGTTCAGAGCAGCTGCTGTAAAACCCTTTTGGCATGAGCCTGATGTTTCTGCAAAAACTTCAAAAGATGACCGGAAAAGAAAAGCTGTTTTCCTGGAAAAACCGATGATAACTAAGCAAAGGAGAATCTGCATTCTGAAAGATCAGGAAAAAGACAGCCATTGTAATGCAGTTTTTGGAAAAGTAGTACGAATGATCATTCATTTTCTTTCAGTTTTGCGTAGATGTAATAATCGCACCATGTATTGACCATCTTTCCCTGACGGATGAGACCTTCTCTGGTATACCCGCATTTTTCAAACATTTTCCAGGAAGCAATATTTCTGATATCGATTTCTGCCCACAGTCTTCTCAGTTCGGTATGTTCAAAGCAGAAATCCGTTATTGCCGTAAGGCTTTCTGTTCCGTATCCCTTGCCCTGACAGGGGCCTGCCAGACGGACTGCCACTGATGCCATCCGGTTGTTTTCGATCAGATAGATCCAGAGATCACCAATAACCCGGTTGTCTTCCTTTCCGGCGATGCCGAGATGGAAACTTTTCACAGGCTTTTCTTTCTTCTGAAACATCAGTTCCGGGTTCTTTTCTGCTTTGCCCGGGCCTTTGCCCCAATAGGTGTAAATACTTTCATCAGGCATCCATTCTCTGAGAGCAGGAATATCTGAAGATGTCATTGGACGGAGAATGAGCCGGTCTGTTCTGATCACCGGCTTTTCGATGATATAGTCTGCAAGCGCCATGTTTACGATCCTTTCGCTGTGTATCTGATGTCTTCATTTTACAAAGTGTGCCGGATACTTCAACTGTGGAACAGATTTTGGAAATAGAAGCTGCCTGATCCGGAGATCAGAAAAGGGGAAGCAAAAAAACGGCTGAATGAAAGGTCAGCCGCTTTCTTTACCTGTATACGATTGCGAAATACCGGGATCATTTCAAACGCCTGGTTTTGGAATGATCTGAATTTATTACAGTTCTGACACGATGGCTGATCCCAGGATCAGCACGGCACCGATGATTCCTGAACCGGTCAGAGGTTCATGAAGAAGCAGTGCGGAAAGCAGCAGGGCTGTCACAGGATCGATATAGCTGAACAATGCGGCTGTCTGCGCTTTGAGCGCAGGTATGCTGGCAAAGTATAATGCGTAGGCGACGCCGGTATGTACGATGCCAACCGTGATGATCAGCATTACCGCAGGCAGTGTCATGCCGGTCAGGGAAAAGCCTTCAGAGAGCAGTATATATGGGAAGAGGATCGCAGCCGCAGCAGCGAGTTCGATCGTTGTCTTCTCGTAAACATCTGCCTGAGGCGCTTTTTTATTCACCATGATGACCATGGAATACAGAAGTGCTGCTCCAAGTCCAAGTACGATACCGGTCAGACCTGTGTTGTCATGATTGGAAAATACACCGGAGATCAGGATCATGCCGATGACAGCAGTGACTGCACATAACAGCTTTTTCGATGTCAGTTTCTCTTTGAAGACAAGCGGGGAAAGCAGGATCACGATCGTCGGCGCCATGTAATAACAGAGTGTCGCGACCGGTACGGAAGTATAGCGGTACGCCTCAAACAGCAGGACCCAGTTCAGACCGATGAATATACCCGGTATGCCGAACCACAAAAGCTTCTGTTTCAGCGGTATCGTATGATCAGTATCCTGCCGGCGTGAACGGGAGAAAAGCAGAAGAAACATTGATCCGATCAGACCGCGGACAAACGCGAGAAAAGCAGAGGATACCGGGATCCATCTGCGGAATATGCCGATCGTGCCGAAGATGACCATGGTGGTGATAAACCTGGCCAGCGCTTTTCTGTCTTCCATGCATGAACTATATCATGATATTGAAGGTATATCTTTCCGGATCTGTATTTTATCCGGAGTGTTTTAAAGAAACAGATAAGTGTACAGATTTTCAGAAAAGCAGCATTTGAAAAAAGGGGACTGCCCGTTATGGACAGTCCCCTGTAGGATCCTGTGCAGTCGTGAAGTAATCAGCCTATGAGCTTCTTCACCAGCTTCGCAAGTTCTTCATCTTTGCAGTCGCGGAAGAAGTACTCATCAAAATTCTTTCCGGCAAAGGCACCTTTGACAAGCTCGGGATCGAGATCATACAGGATGTCGGCAAGCGGTCTGAATGCGGCTGCTCTGACACCGTCGAGGATCTTCTTGTTTCTCTGCTCGGGAACAACGCGCTCCTTCGGATAACCTCCACCGAAAGGTTCGCTGAACAGTTTTTCGAAGATGTATTCAAGGTTGAGTTCTCCGCCCCAGCCGAAACCGAGCGCGAATGGGATCGAAATGGCGTTTCCGTCGTTGATCTGTGCGAATGTGTAGGCATCCAGCGGATGTTCAATGTGTCCGCAGATGACGCCGGGGAAGGAATTGAGTGCCAGCATTGCACCTTCGCCTGTGCCGCAGCCGGTAACAACAAAGTCAGCAGCTCCGGAATTCAGCAGTACAGCGGCCAGGATACCGTTCTGGACATACGTCAGCTGTGCTTCGTCATCAGCACTGTACATGCCGTAGTTGACGACTTCATATCCTTTTGTGTCCGCAACTTTGCGCAGAGCAGTTTCGATTAGACTGTTTTTTGCGGCCTGTGAGTTTTCATTGATCAGTGCAATTTTCATATTATTTCTCTCTCTTTCTCTTATCTTCAGTATAAAACACTATGATATGGACTTTCTGAGATAAAACATGGACAAAACAGATAAGTTTACTTTCCTGGACACAGACAGTCACTGCAGAGACATGCATTCTGAAGCGGAATTCTTTGACAGAATATGATATTACCGAAATCAGCACCACTGTGCAAATGGGAGGCGGTTTTTTGTTTTCTTTTCAAAGTGTGCAATAAAAATGGTCCTTTGTGCATCGTATTTATGAAGGCGATGGAAAGATCAAACGTTTGCGAAGATCTTAAGTCTGAACATCGTCGTCGTACAGAGGGAAAACGATGAATTATGATTTAGAATATTCTTGTATTACAAGAACAGGTGAGGAGAACATGTCTGAGAACAAAGAGGATCTGTCAATGATCGACGAAGATGGATTGCTTCACAAGATCGCCCTGGATGACAGGGAGGCTTTCAACTGTCTTTATGAAAGGCTGTACCGTCCGATCTTCGCTTATGCATTATCGATCTTAAAAAACAGACATGATGCGGAAGAAGTGATGCAGGACTGTTTCCTGAAGGTCAGGGCAGCCGCTCACACATACCGTGGAAAGGGCAAGGCCCGGGCATGGATCTTCACGATCGCCAGAAACCTGTGTCAGATGAGATTCAGGGAACAGCAGAAAATGATGCCTGTTCCGATCGAAGATCTGGACAGTCAGCTGATCTTTGCATCTCACAGCGATCCTTCGCTGCGTCTGACTCTTGCGGCGGCATTCAAAGTGCTGAACGATCAGGAACACAAGATCATCCTCTTGCATGCGGTATCGGAAATGAAATTCGCCGATATCGCCGGGATGATGGAACTGAGGCTTCCTACGGTACTTTCAAAATACCACCGGGGACTGTCAAAACTGAGAAAAGAACTGGAAGGAAAATTGTAATATGCTGACAAATAAAAAACTGAATAAACTGCTTCAAGACGGATATGATCAGATGTCCGTCGAAAAGAAAGATCTCTATGATATGCCGGTCGAAAAAGCGAAAGGCGATGAATGGTATCTTGCCTCAGGCACAGCTCAGGAAAAGCGTTATCCGGTCTTCTTCAAGCTGTCGCTGGCTATGGCATGTCTGCTGCTTATGTTTTTGGGAATGAATACTTACCGGACCAATTTCCGATCCTTTGCGACGATCTGTCTTGATGTCAATCCGAGCATCGAGGTCTCTATCAACAGGAATGAAAAAGTGCTGCAGGTGAATGCCTTGAATGAAGACGCCGAAAAGATCATTGACGGCATGGACTTCAAGGGATCGGATCTCAAGGTCACCGTAAACGCCTTGATCGGTTCCTTGGTGAGGAAAGGTTATATCAATGAGATCAACAATTCGATCCTGGTCTCTGTCTCTGACACCGACTGGCAAAGCGGCGAACATCTGGAACAGGAACTGCTGGATGAGATCTCAAAGCTGATCGACAACGGCTCCATTCTCTCCCAGCAGGTCATTACGGATGATGCGATCCGGACGTTGTCCAAAGACTATGGCATCTCTTTGGGCAAAGCACAGCTGATCAAAGAAATCTGCGACGGATCAAATACTTACACGTATGAAGAACTTGCGGGACTGACCATACATGAACTCAATCTGCTCAACAAAAGAAACGAGGGAAGCATCACGCACAGACAAGGCGAACCGAACGATCAGGCCTATATCGGCATCCGCAATGCCATACAGGCTGCCCTTGACCATGCCGGCATTTCCGGCAGCAACGTCTTCATCAATGAAGCCGAGCTGGACTATGAAAACGGCCGCATGATCTATGAAGTGGAATTCCGCTATGAAGAATACGACTATGAATACAAGATCGATGCACTGAACGCAGCCGTCCTTCATTCGAAAAAGACCAGATCGTCTGCAACTTCGACATCAGCCGCTGCGCCATCCGTGGATAAGATCATCAGCCAGGAAGAGGCAAAACGAAACGCCTTGAGCCATGCCGGTTTAAGCGAAGCACAGATCACCAATCTCAAGATCGAACTCGAATACGAAGACGGGATCTTGAAATATGAGATCGAATTTGATTCCGATGGTCAGGAGTATGATTATGAAGTCGATGCATCAAGCGGAAAGATCCTGAAAAGCGAAAAAGAGCCGCAGGATGAAGACGATGATCATGAGGATGCCGATGACATTGATGACAGATCCGATGATGACCGCGATGACTTCGATGATCACGACGATCATGACGACGACCTCGATGATGATCACGATGACTACGACGATCGCGATGACTATGACGATGATGATCATGATGACATCGACGATGATGATCATGATGACCGTGATGATGACTGAGAAAAAAGAAACAGAAGGGCTCCTTTACGGATCAGCACAGATCAAAGAGTCCTTCTGACC
This sequence comes from Solobacterium sp., assembly GCA_024680365.1. Taxonomy (GTDB): domain Bacteria; phylum Bacillota_I; class Bacilli_A; order Erysipelotrichales; family Erysipelotrichaceae; genus Bulleidia. The sequence goes on along the minus strand of JAILCN010000016.1, from coordinate 842 downwards.
GAGATAAAAAAAACAGGGGTAGTACCGACGGACAAGTCAGCCGTTTCGTACAGCCCCTTTATTGTTATTTGTTTGGATCAGAAAATCTGATACGCTATGATCTGGCTATCATTACAGGAACCCCTTTGGAATGAATCCTGTTCGTTGATTTTATTCTTTGATGACCTTTATCACAAAAAATTGTTGATCAGATGCAGAAGTCTGTTTTTCTATTTTTCATAGACTTCTCTTCTGTGTCCCACACTCAAAGCAAGTATGATCAGTTTGCTTTCTTCTATGTGACAGACCAGTCTGTAATCTCCGATCCGATATCTCCATTGCCCTTTTCTATCAGCAGCAAGCGCTTTGCCATGAGCCATAAGACCTTTGCAATCCGGAAGATTCTTTAAGATCCAGGCTTTGATCATTTTCTGAGTATACTTATCCAGCTTTGAAAACTCTTTATCAAAGCGCGATGTCGTCTCGACTTTATAGGTCATAGATCGAGTTCCTTGAGAAGATCCTCGATCGATCTGGACTTCTTTCCGCCTTTGACATATTCATCATATCCCAGTTCCGCGACCGTCAGATCGTATTCATCTTCTATCTTTTCAAAGAGTGCCTTCTTGAATGCTTCGCCTAAAGAAAGGGAATGCAGTTTTGCATAGCTTGTTGCCAGTGCTTTTTCTTCTTCAGTCAATCGTATGGAAAAAGCCATCTTCGTAAGGAAGTATGACGGGACCTTGAAAGCTTCAGAGAATCAATATTGCATCGGCATCGGCTATGATGGGAAAAGAGTCTACTGCAAAAGCGAGGGACTTGCGATACAGACAAGCTATAAGAAGACCTGCGATACCTTCATA
>JAILCN010000014.1 GCA_024680365.1 Solobacterium sp. | reverse complement strand
AAGCAGCACATACTCCAAACACTGCACCGGAAAGTGGATCAGCCGCAGCGAGAGACTGATGGAATTCTTTGCCGGCGTGCAGCTTCCCCATCTGCTTGTCATATACTTCAGCCGGATCACCGGCAGCATTTTCCGGTTCTTCCGGCAGATCTCTTCATCCCATTCACCTCTGAGCTCTTCCGCAAGCGCGGCAAGCTGCTTTCCGGCTGCCCGGTAAAAAACGCGTTCGATTTCTTTGGGACTGTCTGTTTTCAGATGAAAGACTGCTGTCCCCTCTTCAAACGAAAGCCAGCTTTTTCCGGCATGTTCTATGCGCACAGGATACCGTCTGCCCAGCCACGTGCATGCCTGCCGGTCCGCCCCGGTCAGCAGCTTTTCCTGTTTCATGCTCTGGTTTCGTTCCGTCCGCGCGATCCAGGTTTCCCGCTCCCTGATAAACACTTCGATCTCCCTGAGCGGCGTCCGGTGCGGACATGAGATGCGCAGCGATCCGTCCGCGTCAACACGCATCACGATATTCTTCATTCTTTTTCTTGTAATATTCACCTGCCTTCTGCGGCCGGCAGCTATGATTTCCATCTTTTCTGTTCTCCGTTAAAATTGCCTGTTGTTTTCAAAAACCGATTATGGTATTATCTTAAAGCACATACGGCGGCTATGGTGAAGTTGGTTAACACACTGGATTGTGGCTCCAGCACTCATGGGTTCGAGTCCCATTAGTCGCCCCTGATGTTTGAGAAAGCCTTGAAACAAAGGCTTTTTTGTTGTTTTATCCTGTTTTTGAGAAGAATCATGAGAAGGTTCTTCGATAAAGGATAGTAATTTTTCGTCTTTTTTGTCAATAAGATGAATATACACTTTTAGATTCATATTGACATCAGAACGACTTAAACGCCTGGACACGGAAACCATGTTCATACCGCTGTTTTTTTTAAGATACTTGCATGCAAATGCCTGAAATCGTATATTCTGATTTTCTTATCTCCACTTTTTTTAATTTCCTCTTCCTTTTTCCTGTGTTAAATTGTTGTTTTTGAAAGAGGTTATTTACCTACAATAACAAAGTCATTTTGTGAGAAGGTTTGTCTCTTCTGTTGAGAAGTTTCTTTCAATTTCGATATCATTTCATTCAATGAACTTTTGATCGGTATCAACCTTGAATATTTAGAAAAAAGAGAAATAGAAGCTTATCAATCCATATACAATTCTTTCATTTCAAAGATAATCAGGAGCCGACTTACAATTGTTCACAAAATAAGATACTATTAATTCGAAAGATTATATTTGGGAGAATAATATGAAAAAGATTTTTATATCATCACTGTGTGTTTTATTCTTTATAACAGCTTTTGTTTCCGCTAAAGCAAAAAACCAAGTAGCATCATATCTATATGGAAATGAATTGAATAACGAAACTATTGAATTACTTGAAGAAGCTGGAGTGCCCATTACAGATAAAACGAGAGTTGAACTCAGATCTGTAGTAAACAGTTCAAAATCGGGAAATGTATTATTAGTTACTAACTATGAAAATGAATCCGTTCGTAAAGATATTGTTAGTATAATAAACGAAGATGGTGAACTGGCAATATCAAATTTAGAGGAACTTGCAGCTTCAGTCAGTTCGACTCAGATTCCATACACAGGAGAAAAACTCACTTTTACTGCAACCGCATATTATTATAGATATTTTAATCCAGCAGATTTTTCTGACCATTATATAAGACCAAAGAAAGTCAGTTTTTCCTGGTCCAAAAAAACGAATGTATCCTTACCAAATGTCACTAAAATCTATGTGAATTATGTAACAGACGGATATCAGTACTCTTACCCGGGGTTTACTGATCTGAATCTTCCGGAATATGTTTGGTCTATTAGTCGAACAAAAACAAATCCTTCAGTCAACACAGTTTATTCGTCAACAAATGAGTATCGATCTGATAGAGTAATCTGGGTAGGTGGATCGTCATGGGGATTGGGTTCAAATATGTATGTGACTTTCAATATCTATATTGATGGGATTCTTTCAGATTATTATACAGTTATCATTATCTAAGGTGAGTGCTTTATGAAACAGGTTATGCATATCTGCTGTGCGTTCATTCTGGTTCTTCTGCTTTCTTCCTGCAGTTCCTCAAAGCTTCCTTCCATCAATTCAGTCATCGTGAGAGGTGAAGAAAAAACCGAAAGCATTGTTTCGAAATACACCATGGAAGAAATCATTGCGGAATGGGGCGAGCCGGAGGATTACCCGGAATATGAACGCACAGGAAAATACTTATGGATTACTCCAAACGGCAGCGTGACTCTTTCTTTTCCTGATGGTCATGCACATATTGAATCTACAAATCATATCGGTGCCGGAGACTATCCCTGGCCTCTTTCCCTGATCCCTTACGGAAGCAGATGGAGGGTGCTGGTGGCGTTCCTTGTCGTTGTCATACCGCCGATCCTCATTTTCACTGTGGTAAGCTTCCTGCTGAAACTGACCGGGATCACCGGCGGCGATGATACATATGACAGCGGAAGAAGCGGAAAAGGATGGTTCTTTTCCAAACCGGACGGTTCTAAACCGTGGGACGGTATCTGACCTTTGCCGGCAAATTCTTCAGAAAACACTTATCCTTCCTGCGGCAAAGGCACAGTTTCCGGTGATGGCGTCGGTGTAGGCGGATTCTGCAGTTTTCGCAGTGCCTCGGCAATTTCAGACTTATCGTTCAGCACCGCTTCAGCGGAAGAATCATAAGACCTGTCGGTGGCGAACAGACGGATCGTACCGGCTGCTTCGGCAACGGTCAGCAGCTGCACGTCAGCTGTATTGACAGCCAGTTCAGCTGTATATGGAACCCCTGTGCCTTCCGGATCGTCCATGTCCAGTCCTTTGTGGTCACGGACAGCGATCACCCGGGCGCCTTTGATCAGACAGCCGGTGATGACCGTGCCGTTGCGGTCCTGAATGGATGCGTGAATATCCACGCGCTGGCCGGCAATGATGCTGCCAAGACGGGAACGGTCTGTCTGCATCGTATAGGCAGTCTGCCTGCTGCGCAGCTGGGTCGCCGGGGAATCCGGAAGCTCGGACGCGTCATACAGCATGGAATGATAGAAAAAGGATCCGGCCGGGATCTTCCCCTGGATGTCGGTGTACTTTCCGATGATCTCTGAGGCTCTGGTATAGGCATGGTCTGCCAGATACGATGCCGGTACACTGATCTCGGTCAGATCGTCTTCTTTGATCCTTGCCCGGGGCGGAATATCCCGAACTGCAATACAGACAGATGTCAGATTCAGCTTTCTTTCTGTCAGGATCTGAAACAGAAAATAATTCAGCGCGAGGATCGCTGCTGTGCTCAAAATAATGGCCGCGGCCATTGTTTTTGTTTTGTTCATGATCTTCCCTCCTGCTTTTATATATGCCGGAAGAGAAAGAATGCACAGAAAAGGTTCCCTTCACAGGAACCTTTCATATCAGGATCCGAAATTCAGATCAAACAGGTACATGCCGCCGCCGTTGGGCATCATCAGTTCCTTTCCGTCTACGATCGGATACCAGGAACAGGAATCCTGCGGCGCTGTCACTTCCACAAGTATGCTGAAGCTGTCGATGCCGGCATCGCATTTCAGGAATACAGGTTCACTGCCCTTCTTTTCATACAGTGTTTTGACCGGCTCGTTTTCTTCATCGATCACGCTGATCCTCAGCACTGCCTGATCATCAGAAGGCATCAGACAGAACAGATCGTTGCCGCCGGCGTCAATATATCTGTCTTTTTCGATCGTATACAGGAACGGGAAGCGGGCTCCGTAGCCGTTTTCCGGAAGCAGCTCATCAATGTCTCTGTAAGCGCCGTCAAAGCGATTGCTGATCAGAGCGGCTGCCAGAACTTCATGTTCCCCTGCCGCTTCTCTGACAGCGTCGGCGCTGAAGCCGTTTTCTTCGTTGTCGCCGGCTTTGATCAGACCATGGAGATATGAGAACAGTTCCGGATAGACATCTCTCCATTCATCCGGTACAGAAGGTCCTGAAGCGGAGGAGTGCACAGTCGAGCCGTCGTCATATTTCACAGTGATCTCATAGTCGCCGCTCATTTCGCCAAAGTCGCTGCTGACCGCGTTGAAGCCGTCAAAGCGGTCGATCCGCACCTCCTTCAGCATGTCTCTCAGCTTCTGCATCTCCTCTGCCGTCACTTCGGTCTCCGTCTGTGACTGCTGGGTCTCACTGAGATAATACGAATCGTTTTCTTCCAGAAGTTCAAAGACAAAGAGTCCTCTGCTTCCGTTTTCACGCATATAGATGCGGAAAGACATTCCGCACATTTCCTTTTCCTTTACTGGTTCTTCGCTTTCCACAGGCTCAGGCGTGATCTCAGGTTCTTCTGAGGGCACTGCGGACGGCGCGGCTGTGGGCGTGCTGACGGGTTCTTCCGGTGTTTCTGTTTTCCTGGCGCAGCCTGCCGCAAGCAGCAGACACAGGAACAATGTCATATGTTTTTTCTTCATGCATATTATTATACCGGGAAAACAGAAAAAAGGCAGACAACTCGTCTGCCCTTAATCGATCTTTAAGCCTGCTGCGCGTGAGCAGCCAGGTATTCTCTGATCTTTTCTTTCATCTCAGCCTTGCAGGGTCTGCACTTGTCGATGGTCGTTCCGCCTTCCACAAGTTTTTCAGCCATGCCTGCGCAGCCCGGGTTGCCGCATCCGCCGCAGTTGTATCCCGGCAGCATTGCCAGAACATCTTCCACGCGGGTATCGGGTTCAATATAAAGCTTGTCTGCTGCGAAGCCCAGCGCAAGTCCGATCAGACCGCCGAGCACGAGCATCAGGAATACCGCCTTAACGATTGCCATTATCATTCTCCTTCAGAAATTGATTCCGCATAGCACAGTTTGTGATCCCGCAGCTGGCGCAGTCGGGTTTGAGATTTTCACAGCCTTCCGGAACAGGTGTTTTCCGGTTGGCTGAGTAAAGCCAGACGTTGACGCCGGCCAGAGCGGCAATGATCACAGCAGCTGTCAGAATCTGCATATTACACCAGTCCGGACAGTGAAGCGAATGCCACTGCCATGATCGCGGCGATTACAAACGCGATCGGATTGCCTTCGAAGCACTTCGGAACATCGTTTCCGCGAAGTCTTTCACGGATCGTGGCGAAGATCACGAGCATCAGCATGAAGCCGGCCGGAACAGCGATCGAGTTGACCATTGTTTCGATCAGGCTGTAGCCCTGTGTGATGTTGTCCATCGCAACATAGAGGACAGCGCAGTTTGTCGTGATCAGCGGCAGATAGATGCCGAGCTGCTTGTAGAGGGAAGGAGAATTCTTTTTGATAAACATGTCTGTGAACTGAACGAACGCTGCGATCAGCAGGATGAATGTGATCAGTTCCATGTATTCCAGTTCCATCGGTACCAGCACCAGATAATACAGCGCATAGGAGAGGATCGAGGAACAGAAGATGACGAAGGTGACCGCGAGGCCCATGCCGACAGCGGATTCCATTCTGGTGGATACACCCATGAACGGGCACATGCCGATGAAGCGGGACAGGATGATGTTATCGATCAGCATCGCGCTGATAAACAATGTAAACAGATTCATTATTTAGCCCCCTTCTTTTCAGCTTCCGCCAGGTGGTTCTTGTATGCGGAGACCACAGCCGCAAGGCATGCGAATGTCAGGAACGCGCCGACCTGGGAGGAGAAGAGAGGAATCTCGAATCCAGCCGGGATCAGGCGGATATTGAATACTTCAGCGTTGGTGAACGGGTTCAGCCAGTTGATGCAGCCGGTGCCGAGCAGCTGACGGATGAAGCTCATCGCGATCAGCGATACCGTGTAGGAAGCGCCCATGGACAGACCGTCCACTGCGGAAGGTCCGACCGGATTCATTGAAGCGAATGCCTCAGCGCGTCCGAGGATGATGCAGTTGACAACGATCAGATCCAGGAATGTTCCCAGGGCTGAATACAGGCTCGGCGTATACGCGTGCACGACCATCTCAACGATCGTAACAAGCGTTGCGATAATGACGATGTACACCGGGATATGAATATCATTCGGTGTCAGATTGCGTACTGAGGAAATCAGCACGTTGGAGAGGACCAGAACGACCGTGACCGCAAGACCCATGCCGACAGCGTTGTTGACGTTTGTCGAAATGGCAAGTGTCGAGCAGATGCCGAGATAAAGTCCGAATACCGGGTTGTCAGTCAGCAGTCTGGAGAAAAAGCTCTGTTTCTTTTCTTTCTTTTCGCTCATAACCAAACTCCTCACTTGCCGGCTGCCATATCAAGTGCAGCCTGGACCATTGCTTTGACGGATTCATCCGTGAATGTTGCGTCTGTGATAACGTCAGCTTTGGAAGCGCTGTCCGCGCCTTCAAATCTCTTCAGCGCCTCATCCGTGAATGCCTTGTCGCCTTTGTCTTTCGTGTCGCCGAAGTTTACCGCTTCGACCTTCACGACTTTCTTTTCTTCCGTGTTGACGGTGACATACACTCTGTTCTGTGTATATCCTTCGCCCATCTTGTTGATGATGCCGAAGCCGTCAGCGCGGCAGTCGAACACAGTCGCCTTGGGATCCGTATTGGATCTGTAATAGCAGACAGCGTTGTATTTGCTGTAGTCAGCTGCCGGCTTGACATCTCCGGACGCCGCGTTCAGTGCAGCCTGTGCCATCGCTCTGAATGCCTTGGATGTCATCGTAGCGCCGCTGAGATTGTCGATGATGTCGGAAGCTGAAGCACCGATGTATCTCTTCAGATTCGCTTCATCCGCCGCTTCATCGCCGACGCCGTCGCCGTCGTCTGCGAACTTCGTGACTTCAAACGCGGTGATCTTCTTTGCCGCAATGTCGACGGTGATCTTTGCGGCATTGCCGTCCGCGAAGCCCTTTGCCGTGCATTCATAGACTGCTGTCTTGCCGTCATTGCTGATCTCTTTGACCGTTGCGTTTGCGGCTGAGAGGTCTTCTTCACCGAGCGGTTTCTGCTCTTCCTTTTCCGGTTCAGCAGGTTTCGCGTTCGGGTCGTATTCGATGTTGTTGATCTTGTTGAAGATCGCCCTTGCGGCATCAGCCGCCTGGGATACACCCTTCGATGTAATGGTCGCGCCGGAGATCAGCGGCAGCGGATCTGAGGATGTCAGCTTGAGGACCTGATTGGTATAATCGGTATCCCATGCCAGGCTTCCTTTGCCCGGTGTTTCCATGTTTTCCAGTCCGGCATATCCAGCGACGCTTCCGTCGTTGTTGTAGCCGATCAGGAATGTGTACAGTCCGCCGTATCCGTTGTTGTGGAGCGTGAAGATGTAGCCTTTGCCGACTGCTTCATAGACGCCGTCCACAAGGCCTGTCTCATCGGGAACGTACTCTTTGGAAACGTCTTTGAATTCCGCGCCCGGGTAGATCTTTTCCAGTGTTGATTTGATCGCCGCTACGGCATTCTCCTCGATGATGGGTTTGGTAACAGCGTTGACTGCGGAAAGCAGAAGTCCGCAGACTGAACATAAGATTGCAAGAAGCGCAGCCTTATATGTCGGAGAATCCTGATTAAGATTTTTCATCTCTCATTCACCTCCTTATTTGCCCGCTGCCATTTCCAGGGCAGCTTTTGCCATCGCTTTGATGGAGTTATCCGTAAATGTTGCGCCAGTGACAACGTCGAGCTTTGAGTTGGCGTCCGCGCCTGCGTATTTCTTCAGAACATCGGCTGCGGTTGCCTTGTCGCCTGTTCCTTTCGTGTCGCCGAAGGATGTGACTTCAACCGATACGATCTTCTTTTCATCTCCGTTGACGGTGATATACGCCTTGTTCTGGCTGTATCCTTCACCCAGTTTGTTGATGATGCCGTATCCGTCAGCGCGGCAGTCGAAGACGAGTGCCTTGCTGTCGGTGTTGGAACGGTAGAAGCAGGCAGCGTTGTTCTTGCTGAAGTCTTCTGTGACAAATCCGGTCGCTTCCGGTTTCTTTGTTCCGGAATCAGCTGTCGGAGCCGGTGTATTGGAAGGAGTCCCCGGTGCAGCGGAGTCATTGACATTCTTTACAGTCATGCCGACTGCCAGGCCGAGGATAACGAATACCAGGGAGGCAAGGTTCACCTTTCTGGCGATCAGCTTCTGGTTCTTGATCTGGTTGCCGTCGACGAGCTTGTCGATCGCCGGTGTCAGCATGTTCATGAGCAGGATCGAGAACAGAACGCCGTCCGGGAGATTTGCCTTCCAGCGGAGGATCAGCGTCAGTGTTGCGCATCCTACCGCGAAGATCATTCTGCCGGGGATCGTGATCGGTGTGGTGACCGGGTCAGTCATCATGAATACGGTGCCGAACAGGACGCCGCCGCTGATAACATTGAACAGCGCGTAGGAGATGCCTGCACCTTTCATCAGACCGACCACCAGGCTGAGGAAGAATACAGTGATCAGATATGTCACGGACAGATGCCAGTCAATGTCCTTCTTCCAGAGCATGAATGCTCCGCACAGCAGGATCACGACCGCGCAGCTGCCGCCGATCACGCTCGGATAGCTTCCGGTCAGCAGGCCGCCGAAGCCGCCGTACTGGGCAAGGAAGGAACCCATGTCCTTCAGGATCCAGCCCCGGGAATTCATGGCTGTCATCGGTGTGGCGGAAGTGAAGACGTCCGCTGTGACCTTTGACGCCGTGCTGGCGGAAAGATACAGCATGATCAGCGCTTCGCCGAAGGCTGCCGGGTTGAAGATATTCTGACCGAAGCCGCCGAAGACGAGTTTGCCGAAGATAATGCAGATCGCTGTCGCAACGATCAGCGCGTAGTAGGACACATCCAGGCGGGTAATGCAGGTCAGGATCAGAGCTGTCACCCAGCCATAGGAATGAAGGATATCCTTCTTAACGTCCTTGGAACCTCTCAGTTTGAAGCAGATGCCTTCTGTCAGAAGCGCTGTGATGACGGATGCCGCTGTCATGCCGACAACACGCATTCCGTAAGCAGCGCCGTACGCGACGCTGTAGAAGACAGTCGCGGACAGCAGCACCGCCAGCAGACACAGCGTCAGGTCCAGCATGATGCCGGAGGTGGACTGTGTGTTTCTGTAGTTCGGTGAAGGTTTATAAGAGAATTTCATTATTTCTTAGCCTCCTTCTGCCTGTTCGCAACTCTTGTTCTGACGAAGTTCTTCGCCCTTCTGACATTTTCTGTCACATCGATCTTGGAAGGACAGATCCATGTACACATGCCGCATTCAATGCAGTCCATGACGGAAAGCTTCATCAGCTCTTCCTCGTCGAAGATCGCGACCGACATCGCGATACGGACAGGCTGCAGTCCGGACGGGCATGTCTCGGTGCATCGGCCGCAGCGCAGACATTTCACTTCGTCCTTCGGGACATTCTTCAGCACGGTCAGACCGTTGTTCGGAAGAGCAATGACAAACTGATCATTCGGGATCGTTCTTCCCATCATCGGACCGCCGGCGATCAGCAGGACATCTTCCGTGCCTTCTGTATAGCCGCCGCAGGCATCGATGATCTCATGTGCCTTGGTGCCGACCGGAACATATACGTTCTGGGGATTGCGCACCGCGTCACCGGATACTGTCAGATATTTATGTGTGATCGGCATGCCGTTGTCGATGGCATTGCCCAGCGCGATCGCTGTCGATGCATTGTTCAGGATGCATCCGGCTTCGATCGGCAGCTTGTCATAGCGCTTTTTCGTAAGCTGGTAAACGAGCGTACGCTCCCAGCCCATCGGATACAGATCAGGAACTGTGCGTACTTCGATCGGTGTTCCGGCAAAGGTTTCTTTCAGTGCGGCGATCTGTTCGACCTTGTCTTCCTTGATCGCAACACATCCGGCTTTTGCCTTTGACAGTTTGAAAAGAGCGAGCGTGCCTGTCTTCAGCAGATCGATATTTTCTTCAATATTCTTATAGTCCGCCGTCAGATACGGTTCGCATTCAACTGCATTGACGATAAACAGCTCAACATTTTCCGGCTTCAGATATTTGACGTATGTCGGGAAGCCGGCACCGCCGAGTCCGAGCATGCCTGCGTTCTTCACAAAATCCAGCAGTTCTTCCCAGGAGGCCTTTTCAAGATCGAACGGTTCAAAAGAACGAACTGTCGTATGCTCGTGGTCATTCTGGATGCGGAGATGGTCAGCCTGAGCCATTCCTGAGGTCATAAATTTTTCAATTGCGGTTACCGTTCCGGAAACCGGAGAAAAAACAGGCAGATAGAAATGATCTTTTCTCTCTGCAATTCTGGTACCCACTTTTACTTCATCACCCACCTGCACACAAGGCGTCAGAGGCGCATTGCCGTTGACAAGAGGAATCCAGACAACATCCGGATCAATTGTCTTCAGAACATCCTTATGTTTGGTAAGATCCTTATGTCCGTTCAGATGATGATTCATCGGGCCGGTTAAAATTGACATAATGTGATCCCTTCCTTACTGATTCTCTGAAAATTATAACATCTTTTATCTATAAAAATCTCCCTGTTCAGAAAAATGTTGAATTTTGAAACCCTTCGATTCCATGGTATACTGCATGTATTATGAAAAAAACTGTGATTCTGCCTCTTTTCCTCTCCCTTGCCCTGGCGGCGTGCGGACCTGCGGAGCCGGAAAAAGAAATCGTAAGATACTCCAACCTCGCGGCAGACGCTGGTTTTGATACAGTCCTGATCTATACCGAATTCGGCTATGACAACGATCAGATGGCTTCCCATTTCAAAACTGCCGAAGAGATTTTCCGCAGCTGTGACGCCGAGTTTGATATCTACAATGACCATGAAGGTATAAACGGCCTTAAAGCGGTCAACGACAATGCCGGAAAAGGACCGGTCAAAGTCAGCAGCACCCTGATCGATCTTCTGCAGAAAGCAAAACAGTTCTATGATCTGTCGGACGGAAAGTTCGATATCACGATCGGCGCCCCGCTGAAGATCTGGCATGAATACCGGGAAAAAGGCATCGCTGACACCGAAGCCGGAAAAGAAGGAAGCATCCCCTCTCAGGAAGAACTGGAAGCTGTCAGAGCCTGCCGGGGATGGGATAAAGTGATCGTGAATGAAACAGATCAGACCGTGCAGATCACTGATCCCTGCGTCCGTCTGGATGCCGGCGGGATTGCGAAAGGATATGCGGCGGAAGTGATGGGACAGCAGCTGGAAGGATCCGTGGAAGTATGCGGAAACATCAACGCCGGCGGCAACATCCGCACGATCGGAACGAAGCAGGACGGCACCGACTGGAATGTCGGTATCCGTGACCCCCAGGGCGACGGCAGTTCCTACCTGCTGATCGTCAGCGGAGCCGGTTCCATGTCCTTTGTGACATCCGGCGACTATGAACGTTTCTATACCGGACCGGGCGGAAAAAAATACCATCACATCATCGACCCGGATACCCTGCAGCCAGCCTCCCTCTACCACAGCGTGACTGTCATCACAAAAGACTCAGCAGCAGCTGACGCACTCAGCACGTCCCTGTTCACCATGACAGCTGAAGAAGGAAAGAAGATGCTGGCGGCATATACCGCAGAAAGCGGCAATGCGGCAGAGGCGGTCTGGATCATGGATCAGAGCGCTGCCCAGCCGGGAGCGGAGGAACATAAAGGAATGGCTGTGATTTATACAGACGGGCTGAAAGGAAAGATCTCAGAGTAAAACAGACTGCGCGCAGTCTGCTTTTTTTTCAGAAATAGAAGATGTCTTCAAACTTTTTGTCCAGAGCGATGCAGAGGACCAGCGCAAGTTTGGCAGTCGGATTGAACTGTCCTGTTTCAATGGAACTGATCGTGTTGCGGGAAACCCCGACCAGCTCAGCCAGGCCTGCCTGCGAGAGCCCCTTTTCACTTCTCGCTTCTTTCAGCCTGTTTTTCAGTACGAGCTTCTCATCCATTTGTCTTTACCAGCCCGATGATAAACAGGATCAGAAACAGTGCTGCCAGCGCCAGCTGGGCGATCGCGAAGAACAGTTCATGCTTTTTTCCAAGTCCGCGGTATTTCATCAGCAGGATCGTTCCTGACATCGTCAGATAGACAGCCCAGGTGCTGAAGCTGACGCCTTTGCCGAAAATGGCTTCCAGAAGGATGATCACCATGCATACCAGACCGCCGGCAACGCTGGCCATCAGTCCTGCTTTCGCGAACGTATTCTGTTCCATTTCATCATGATTCCGGTTTTCTTTCCGGTTCATTTCCAGTATTTCTTCTTTATTCATATACTTCCTCCTGCCAAGTATACTTGGCACACTTACAGAATAGCTCTGCCAAGTTTACTTGTCAATATATTTTGACAAGTTTTCTTGTCACCCATACAAAGAAAGCCATGCGTATTGCATGGCTCAGATCTGAATATCGAATTCCGCGGGATTGAAGCGGGGACAGCAGTTGTCTTTGGTGGCGATGACAGCCGCAGCAAGACGGGTGCCGATCGAACAGGCTTCCGCCAGTGTTTTGCTGTATGTCAGTCCGGCTGCGACGCCGGCAAAGAACGCGTCTCCCGCTCCGGTCGTGTCAATGACATCGGTCTTCATCGGCGGACACCAGCCGGCTTCGTTTTCGCCGGCATAGACAGCTCCTTCCGAACCAAGCGTGACGATCAGACTGCGGAAGCCGCCCTTCTCTGCTCTGTCCCTGATCAGTTCCGCCATCTCTTCCGGCGTCTTTCCGGTGTAGTCCTCCGAGAAAAGCTGTCCGGCTTCCTGCTGGTTGCAGACGATGCAGTCGGTCTTCTGCAGAAGCGCCCGGCGCTCCATTGCCAGTGACATATTGGAGACGACGCCGAAGATCCTTTTGTTGTACTTTTCCGCCAGCTGGTAGATCTGTTTCAGCAGTGAGTGCTCCAGGTCGACTTCCAGGGCGATCGCATCTGCCGCAGAGAAGATCTCGTCTCCGTACATCTCGAGAACTTTTTTGATCTCGCTGAGATCGGGACGCTTGGAGATGGAGGCAGTGACGTCACCGCTGTTGTCAAAGACAGCCAGCCAGGTACCCAGACCATCGTCCGTCCGCGCGATATAGTGCGTGTCTACGCCGTGAAATTTCAGTTTGTTGATGACGTCAGTACTGGTGCCGCTGTGATCTACGACACTGACGAAAACCGGACGCAGTCCGATATTGCCGATGTCTTCCGCCACGTTGCGGGAAACGCCGCCGTGGACCTGCACAACGCTGCCGACGTTCCTGCCGCCGGGAATGTATTGGGTCAGAGGATATCCCTTGATATCCACAAATACCGCGCCGAATACAACAATGCCCATGTTCGTTCTCCTTTTCTTCAAATGATCTGGAAAATGTAGAATTTCAGATATGATGTCTCATCCATGGTCCAGAGGATCGGATGATCGCTGTTCTGCTGAGTGACGGAGATCTGCTTGAGCGTCACGTCCGCTTCCGCGGAAGCTTCTCTCAGCATCTTCTCAAACAGTTCTGTTTCCATATAGCGCGAGCAGGAACAGGTAGCCAGATAGCCGCCGCCTTTCAGCAGTTCCATTGCCCGCATATTGATGCGTTTGTATCCATTGTACGCGCTCATCACGGTTTTTCTTGATTTCGTAAAGGCCGGCGGATCCAGGATGATCAGATCAAACGCATGCGGCTTCAGACCGTCAAGATAATCGAACACATCCGCCTTCACGAATTTCATCCGGCCGGAAAGACCGTTGAGATCCGCGTTGCGCTGCGCTTCTTTCAATGCTGAAGCAGAGATATCGACCGCTTCCGTATATGCCGCACTGCCAAGCGCCGCATTCAGCGCAAAGCCGCCGGTATGAGTAAAGCAGTCCAGTACTCTTTTCCCTTCCGCGATGTTTCTGATCAGAAGCCGGTTGTTTTTCTGATCCAGGAAGTAGCCGGTCTTCTGTCCGTTTTCAAAGTCGACATACAGCTTCAGACCGTTTTCTTCGATCACCGTTTCTGTTTCTGATGTGTTTTCGCCATAGAAGCCTTTGTACTGCTCCAGGCCTTCCTTCTCTCTTGCGGCAATGTCGTTCCGCTCAAAGATGCCGCGAATATGTACGCCGTCTTCTGCCAGAACATCTGTCAGGATCCTGAACAGAATGTCCTTCCGCTTTTCCATTGCAGTGATCGTGATCTGCGTCACCAGGATATCGTTGTACCTGTCGCAGATCAGTCCGGGCAGACCGTCAGCTTCCGAGAAGATCAGACGGCAGGCGGAAAGGTTCTGCCGGTTGGTCGTCTTGCGGAATTCCCAGGCGGACCGGATCCGCTGCGCAAACAGTTCTTCATCCGCCGTCTCATTCCGGTTTTTCGTGAAGATGCGGACAGCGACATGACTGCAGGCAGAGTAAAATCCTGTGCCGAGATATTCACCGCTTTCCGCAATGATCTCAGCCGGTTCGCCGTCCTTTATATTCCCATCTGTTCTGAGCAGATTGTTTCTGTACATCCAAAGCTGCCCGCGTCTGAGAAACTGCGCGCCTTTTTCATCAATTACCGCTGCCGGATACAGACCCATAAGAATCCCCTTTCAACCATTTACGGCCTCATAATACCACAAAAAACAAATTGTCATCTCCCACATTGAAAAAGACACAGCATCAGCCGTGTCTTTCCGCACTGTACAGAGAGGATCCATGCGGCAGTTCTGTCCCGCATGTCCTGTATGTCTGTTACAGCTTTTCGCCGTTTGATTCAATGATCTCTTTATAGCGGTAGTAGGAATCCTTGATCTTTCTTTCCAGCGTTCCGTGTCCGTCGTTGAATCTGTCAACATAGACGAAGCCGTAGCGCTTTTTCATTTCACCTGTACCGGCGGAAACGACATCGATCGGTCCCCAGTACAGATAGCCCATGCACTCAACGCCGTCTTCCAGTGCCAGGGCAACATTCTTCAGATGCTCTTCAATGTAATGAACGCGGAATGTGTCATGGATCTCACCCTTTTCATCCAGATTCTCATCAAGACCGACGCCGTTTTCCACAATGAACAGCGGCAGATGGTATCTGTCATACAGAACGTTCATCGTATAGCGCAGACCTTCGGGATCGACCGGCCAGCCCCACGGCTGCGGCGCTTTGTCC
This sequence comes from Solobacterium sp., assembly GCA_024680365.1. Taxonomy (GTDB): domain Bacteria; phylum Bacillota_I; class Bacilli_A; order Erysipelotrichales; family Erysipelotrichaceae; genus Bulleidia. Next base: position 17,206 of record JAILCN010000014.1, on the reverse strand, counting down.
TTCAGATACGGATTCTCTTTGCCGACCAGTCCGCCGGTGTCTCCGCGCATGATATATTCCAGATCATAGGTGCTCGAACGGTAGTAGCTGAAGGAGAAGAAGTCAACGGTATACTTTTTGATCAGTTCTCTTTCTTCTTCCGTGAATTCAACTGTAACACCCTGTTCTTTCCATACCTTTTTCAGATACGCCGGAATGATGCCGAGGCAGAACGGATCGCCGAAGTAGAAGTTAGCCATGCGCTGGGATTCAAGTGCGCCGAAAACGTTGGCAGGATCGCAGTTATAAGGATACGTCGCGACGCTGGATGACGTAAGCATGCAGCCTACCTGGCAGTCCGGATCGATCTCATGGCCGAGACGCACCGTTTCCGCGTTGGCGACGAGAATGTTGTGATAGCCGTCCCAGATGTCCTGCTTTGTCGTGGATCCGATCGGATCGGACGGATCCTTCGGATCTTTGACCGTCAGCACGCCGGCAGCGACGAGCGGAATGCGGAACATGTTATTGACTTCATTGAATGTCAGCCAGTATTTGACCAGTCCCTTATATCTGGTAAAGACAGTCGTTACATATCTCTTCCAGTATTCGATGAGTCTGGGATCGCTCCAGCCGCCGTATTCCGTCACCAGATGGAGCGGCGTCTCATAATGCGACAGTGTGATCACCGGCTCCATGCCAAGTTCTTTCATGCACCGGAACATGTCCTCATAGAAGGCAAGACCTGCTTCATTCGGCTCCTCTTCATCACCGTTCGGGAAGATACGTCCCCAGGCAATGGATGTGCGGAATGCGTTGAAGCCCATGCCTGCCATCAGCTTCAGGTCCTCCCGGTAGCGGTGATAGCCATCGACCGCCTCATGGGAAAGATAAGCCTTTTCAGGATCAAGCTTCATTTCATATTTTTTTGTTTCGTCGTTCCAGGCAATGCCGGGTTTTCTTGACATGATGCCGACAACGACGTCTGTGACATTGGGCTGCTTGCCGTCTTCCAGCCAGGCGCCTTCATACTGATTCGCAGCGATGGCGCCGCCCCACATAAACTTCTCAGGGAATTTCATAGAATTATATTTCCTCCATCTGTTGTACTTATTATATCATTCATTCATATCATAAAAAAAAACTCCAGTTCACGGAGTTTCAGTGTTTCTTCATTTCCTTTTCAGCTTCTCTGATCCACTGATCCAGATGCGTTGCGATCGAGCGGAAGCCGATCTTCATCGGCGGCATGGACGCCTTGTTCACAGCCGGTCTCCTGCGGTTGCGGGAATGCGGCTTCTGCAGTGCCTTCAGAGAAAGACGCGCCTGATCTGTTGCCGGATCATATTCCATGATCTTCACCCGCACTGTGTCGCCGACCGACACAAAATGCGAGATGTCCCGGACAAAGCCGTCGCTGATCTCGGAAATGTGGATCAGACCGGTCGCGTGGCCGTCATCGAGTGCGACAAAAGCGCCATACGGCTGAATGCCGGTGATCTTTCCTTCTGCGATGTCTCCTGTTTTGTATTTCATATCGTTTACCCGCATGAAGTATACCACAGCATTCCGGAATCCGTTACAATCGTTTCAGTAGACTTTTTGCATGATTTGTCAGAAAATAAATGGGAGTTTTGAAAAGAGGAAACTGCAGATGAGTGAAAACAGAGAACTGAACGAAAAAGAACTGACGGAAGAAGAACGCGCAGCGCGCAATGATGTTCTGGAAAGAATCGAACATACAATGAACAAGATCCGTCCGTATATTCAGGCCGACGGCGGCGATGTACAGCTGGTCGACTTCCAGGACGGCATCGTGACAGTCATGATGATGGGTGCCTGTGCTGGCTGCATGGCTATCGACACAACTCTGAACGAAGGCATTCAGGCGCTTCTGATGGACGAGGTCCCGGAAGTCAAAGGCGTCCAGATGGTACAGAATTCACCGTTTGGCTATTACGCATACTGAGCGCTCCGGCGCTTTTTTTGTTTTTCGTCTGTTTCCTGATTTATTTTTCTTATTTCCGCAATTTTTTTTCATCTTTTTCGTGTTTTTCTGATTTTTTATCGCATAATCCGTTGTTTTATTGACACATTCATACAAAAGGACTAAAGTTTTTCCATAAAGGAGACACTTTTATGGAAAAACCGTTTGAACAATTCGGATCAATGGTATTCGGTGAAAAGGAAATGGCAGACCGCCTGCCCCGGCCCGTTTACCAGTCATGGAAGAAAACCGTCGCAAATGAAGGAACACTCGACCGGCCGACTGCTGACGCGATCGCGCACGCAATGAAGCTGTGGGCGATGGAAAGAGGCGCGACCCACTTCACCCACTGGTTCCAGCCGATGACCGGCGGAACAGCGGAAAAGCACGATTCCTTCCTGGAACCCGGCGCAAACGGTGAAGCCCTTGCCCGTTTCTCGGGAAAGATGCTGATCAAGGGTGAACCGGACGCTTCCAGCTTCCCTTCCGGTGGTCTGCGCGCAACCTTTGAAGCCCGCGGCTACACCTACTGGGACGTGACCAGTCCGGTGTTCATCCGCGACAACGTCCTCTGTATCCCGACCGTATTTGTTTCCTATACCGGTGAAGCACTGGACCGCAAGGAACCGCTTCTGAAGTCGATCCATGCCCTCAGCATCGCCGCGACCAGAGTCGTGAACCTGCTCGGCGACAAGGATGTCAGATCCTGTGACATCTCTGTCGGTCTGGAACAGGAATACTTCCTGATCGACCGGGAACACTTTGAAAAGCGCCTGGATCTGAAAATGACAGGCCGCACGCTGTTCGGTGCCGCAGCGCCGAAAAGACAGGAACTGGACGATCATTATTTCGGATCGATCCCGGCCCGTGTTTCCGCCTTCATGAAGGAAGTCAACAGCGAGCTCTGGAAGCTCGGCATCTACGCCAAGACCGAGCACAACGAAGTCGCTCCCTGTCAGTTTGAACTGGCTCCTGTCTTCAGCAACGGCAACGTCGCGGTCGACCAGAACCAGCTGACGATGGATATCCTGCGCAAGACAGCGGAAAAGCACGGTCTTGCCTGCCTCCTGCACGAGAAGCCGTTTGAAGGGATCAACGGTTCCGGCAAGCATGACAACTACTCGATCATCACGGATGACGGACAGAATCTGTTCGCGCCCGGCGACAAGCCTTCTGAGAACATCCGCTTCCTGGTCTTCATCTCCGCCTTCCTGAAAGCAGTCGATACCTATCCGATCCTGCTCAGGATGAGCGCGAGCTGCACCGGAAACGATCATCGTCTGGGTGCTGACGAAGCGCCGCCGGCAATCATTTCCATCTATCTCGGAAGCTATATCGAAGATATCCTGTATACCCTGTATCAGGGCCATCAGTCAAAGAAAGGTGAAAAGGAGATCACCTCTCCCTTCAACCCTGTCTCCGGCTTATCCTATATTCCGCACGACAACACGGACCGCAACCGGACAAGCCCGCTCGCGTTTACCGGCAACAAATTTGAATTCCGCATGCTTGGTTCTTCGATGAGCGCGTCTTTCCCGAACACTGTCCTCAACGCGATCATGGCGGAATCCCTCAACGAGATCGCCGACCAGCTCGAAGGCATCAAATATCTGCAGGATGTCCGTGAGAAAGCGCTGGATATCTGCCGCAATATCATCCATGACCACAAGCGGATCCTCTTCTCGGGAGACGGCTACAGCAGCGAATGGGTCAAGGAAGCGGAACGCAGAGGCCTGCCCAATATCCGTTCCTTCATCGAATCCACCGAGATCCTCAGCGACCCGAAGGTACGCAACCTGTTCACTTCGCTGGATATCTACAGCGATGCCGAGCTCAGGGCAAACCGGGTCATTCTCGCGGAGCGTTACAGCAACATCATGGGCATTGAAGTCCGCACCCTTCTCGAGATCACCAGAAAGGACGTTCTGCCTGCCATGTGTGAAGAACTCGGATTCTACAGTGAGACCGCCGGAACAATGGCAAAAGGCTGTCCTTCCTTCATCAGAAACCGGGTGAAGGAACTGGCGGATCTGATTGATGAAACAGAGAAAGCCTGTGAGAAGCTGGAAAATGCCTACAGCAGTCTGCCGGCTGACATCTTTGTCAGAGGAAAAGCGATCTATGATGAGATCAGCCCGCTGATGAGAGAAGTCAGAAATCAGATCGACAGATATGAAGAAAAGGCATCCCGCAGATTCTACAGGATCCCTCTTTACGAAGAAATTCTCTTTGCTCTCTGATTCAGACAGCGGATCATTCCGCTGTTTTCTTTTACAGCAGCGACTTCACGCAGGCAGCGACGTCTGCCATGTCCGCAGTCGGTTCAAAGCGGGCAGCGACATTGCCTTTTCTGTCGATCACGAATTTGGTGAAGTTCCATTTGATATCCGGATTGTTCTGGAAGTCAGGATCGATCTTGGCAAGGTGTTTGTTCATGAATTCCGCAGCCTTACCTGTGAATCCCTTAAATCCCTGTTCCTGCTTGAGGAACGCGAAGAGAGGAAGCTGGTTCTCACCGTTGACATCAGACTTCTTCATGCGGGGGAACTGGGTATTATATGTCAGTGTGCAGAATTCATGGATCTCTTCGTCGGTACCGGGTGTCTGGCTGCCGAACTGGTTGCAGGGAACGTCAATGATCTCAAAGCCCTGGTCTCTGCATTCTTCATAGAGTTTTTCCAGTGCCTCGTAGTGCGGCGTGAATCCGCATCCGGTTGCAGTATTGACAACAAGAACGACCTTCCCTTCCAGATCGCGCAGGGGATACTCTTCATTCTTTCTGGTTGTCAGTGTGTAATCATAAAAGCTCATTGTATTTCCTCCGTTTCTGCTTTTATTGTATCTGTTCTTTACCCTGTTTTCATGTTTTCTGCTTAAAAAAACAGAACCGTTTCCGATTCTGTTCATTCATTCAGAAAATTGATTTTCTTTTCCCGCAGCTGCTCATAGCAGTAGTCGCGGACCAGGACATAGATGACAGAGAAGATCGGGACGCCTACGAACATGCCGACGATGTTGAACAGCGCGCCGCCGACGATGATCGCGAACATGACCCACAGGGTCGGCAGACCGACCGCGTCGCCAAGGATGCGGGGGCCGATGATGTTGCCGTCGATCTGCTGGAGGATCAGGATGAATACCATGAATTCCACCGACTTGATCGGATTGATGATCAGCAGCATCAATATACACGGGATCGCTCCGATGAACGGACCGAAGACAGGGATCATGTTGGTCACGCCGATCACGACCGAGATCAGCGGTCCGTACGGCATCCGCATGATCATGCAGCAGATCCAGCACAGGAAGCCGATCAGGATGGAATCGATGGCTTTGCCGAAGATGAAGCTGTTGAATGTCTTCATCGTCAGTCTGAGCAGGCGCATCGTGGAATCCGCACGCTTGGGATCAAGGACGCCGAAGATCAGCTTTTTGACCTGCAGCTTGAAGCGTTCTTCATCCAGCAGGATATACAGCGCGATGATCAGTCCGATAAAGAAATTCAGCACGCCTCTGGCAACCGATAATGAGTATGACAGGATCTGGGCAAGTCCGCCTTCCGCGCCGGTCAGCCACTGCAGGAGCTTGGAGCCGAGCATGTTCAGGTTTTCCTTCAGCATGTTTTCCACCGTCACGTCCATCCATTCCCAGGAATCGATCGTCTTCCGCATCGTATCAACATAACTTTCAAAGTTGCTGATAAAGATACGCAGGGAGGATACCAGCTGCGGGATCAGGATCATGAAGAAGGCAAACAGGCACAGCGCGCAGACGATCATCGCGATCGTTACGGCAATCTTGCGTCTTGCCCTCGGTTCCAGCTTTGTCCGGGCCAGCAGTTTTTCTTCTGCCGCCCTTCTCACCGGTTCCAGCAGGAACACGAAGATCAGACCGATCAGGAACGGCGCCAGCGCTTTGAGCACAAAGCCAAAGGTACCGAATACTACATTCAGATGGTTGATCAGAACATAAAACAAAACGATCAGAATGCCTGAGATCGAAAATGCCTTGATATTTTCTTTGGTTTCTTCTCTGAGATTGTTAAAGTTCATAGTTTTCTCTTTTCCGAGTGAATTATATCATGATTTGCATAAGGGAATTGTTACAAACATCTTAATAATATCTGTTGACCATGCAACTGTCTTCTGCTATAACTATACTGTCTTTTATCAGGAATGAGGTAAGAGGGTCAGCTCGTTGACCTCATACCAACCTGCCGGAGAGGTAAGGTGGTACAGCTGACATCGATAAAGAAAGAGGATATTGCAAGTGAGTCTCTTTCTGAACTTGAAAAAGACAGTGAAAGGAAGGGATTTTTATTATGTCTGTTAAGTTATTTACAAGCGAATCTGTTACAAGCGGTCATCCTGACAAAGTATGCGACCTGATCGCCGATTCTATTCTCGACGAAGCGCTCCGCCAGGACCCGGAAAGCCACATGGCTGTTGAAGCAACGATCAAGGATGACATGATCCTTGTCTACGGTGAAGCCGGCACAAAGGCCGACATCGATTACGAAAAGATTGCGCTCGGTGTCATGAAGGAGATCGGCTACAACGAAGACTATTACGTGATCACAAAAGTCAACACGCAGTCTGCTGAGATCAACAATGCGGTTGCTCATGATCATATCAGCGCCGGCGACCAGGGAATCATGTTCGGCTATGCCAGCAACGAAACGGAAAACCTGATGCCCTACGCGATCGACGCAGCTCACAAGCTGGCTGCCCGTCTTGAGAAAGTCAGAAGAGAAGACAGCCGTCTGCGTCCGGATGGAAAGACACAGGTCACTGTCCGCTATGAAGACGGCAGACCTGTTGCCGTCGACACAGTCGTCGTTTCCACCCAGCACAGTCCTGAGATCTCCCAGGAAGAACTCCATGATCTGATCCTTGAAAAGGTCATCAAACCGGTCATTGACCCTGCCATGCTGAGAGAAGATACAAAGTATCTGATCAACCCGTCCGGTTCCTTCATCCTCGGCGGCAGCTGGGGCGACTCCGGCACAACAGGAAGAAAGATCGTCGTTGACTCCTACGGCGGCTATGCGCCGATCGGCGGCGGATGCTTCTCCTCCAAAGACCCGACAAAAGTCGACCGTTCTGCTGCCTACTATGCACGCTATGTCTGCCGCAACATCGTTGCCAACGGACTCGCCGGCACATGCCAGCTGCAGCTGTCCTACGCGATCGGCAAAGCAGAACCGACTTCCGTATATGTTCAGTCCTTCGGCACATCGAAGTATACAGATGATGAACTGAAAGAGATCGTCATGAAAAACTTTGACTTCTCTGTCTCCAACATTATCAGAGAACTTGACCTGCGCCGTCCGATCTACCGGGCAACGGTCAACTACGGACACTTCGGAAAGAAAGATCTGCCCTGGGAACAGTTCAAGAAAATCGAGCTTTGATAAAAAAAGGATATGGGCAATTGCTCATATCCTTTTTCTATGTCTGATCAGCGGGTGATCCGCTTTGCCATGACGGCTGCGCATCTCGGGCACAGACCGTTTTCATCAGCTTCCGTGCTGTAGTTCCAGCATCTCGGGCACTTGGTTCCTTCTGCTCTGGAGATCTCAGGAGCACCTTCGCCTTCAGTTACGGCAACACCGGAGACGATCATCCACTGGGCAGCCGCTTCTTTCAGCGTGCCTTCCAGCAGTTCTTTGTCAGCGTCTGTGCAATGCAGTGTAACACATGCCTCCTGGGCAGTACCGATCAGCTTGTCATTTCTCGCGTTTTCAAGCGCTTTGTTCACATCGTCACGGATCTCAAGCAGTCTTGCGAACTTCTCTGTGATCTCTTTCGCGTTGGCATATTCCTTTGCCTCCGGGAATTCTGTGTAATGAACACTCTCTTCGCAGTCATTGGAGAAGTGTGTCCAGACTTCCTCGGCTGTATAGCACAGGAACGGAGCCCACATCCTGACAAGCGCGTCTGTGCAGTTCCAGTAAACACTCTGGACCTGACGGCGTCTGAGAGAATTCTCCTCATCACAGTAGAGGATATCCTTTGTGAAGTCGCAGTAGTAAGAGCTGAGCTCATTGACCATGAAGTTCATCAGTGTCTTGTTTGCGGCGACATAGTCGTACTCCAGAACGTTCTTCCTGTAGGAAGCGATGACTTCACTGAGTCTGACCATGATGTACTGATCTGTTTCTGTCAGATCCTCATAGCTGACCATATCCTTCTTCGGATCGAAGTCTTCCGGATTGATATTGCCGAGCAGGAAACGGAAGGTATTGCGGATCTTGCGGTACATGTCAGAGCACTGCTTGATGTTCGCGTCGCCCAGTCTCAGATCCTGTTTGTAGTCAGAGATCATCGCCCACAGACGGAACACGTCAGCGCCGTATTTATTGATGATATCCATCGGGTTGACAACGTTGCCGACGGACTTGGACATCTTTTCACCGTTGGAGTCGCATACATAGCCGTGGGAGAGAACTTCCTTATACGGAGTGCCGCCCATGACGCATGTGCCGACGATCATTGAGGAGTTGAACCAGCCTCTGTACTGGTCGCTTCCTTCAAAGTACAGATCGCAGGGATATCCGTCCCCTCTTGCCACGAATTCATTCCAGGAAGAACCGGAATCGAACCAGACGTCCATGATGTCTGTTTCCTTTGTGAAGATGCCGTTCGGAGATTTCTCATTTGTATAGCCTTCCGGCAGAAGTCCCTTCGCGTCTCTTTCGAACCAGACGTTGGATCCATACTCTTCAAACAGGTCAGCGACTCTGTCAAAGACTTCCTTTTCCATGATCGGGCTGCCGTCTTCACAGTAGAAGATCGGGATCGGAACGCCCCAGAGTCTCTGTCTGGAGATGCACCAGTCACCGCGGTCCCTGATCATGTTGTACATTCTGATCTGGCCCCATTCGTTGTGCCATGTGACATGGTTCTGGATCTGTTCAAGAACCTGTTCACGAACTTTTTCGATCGAGCAGAACCACTGCTTGGCAGCACGGAAGATGACCTTCTTCTTCAGACGGTCGTCATGCGGATAGGAGTGGACCATGCTTTCAACAGCGAGCAGGCATCCCTTTTCGTTCATCATCGTGATGATCTTTTTGGAGCAGTCCTCAAAGAAGAGTCCCTGGCATTCGCTTCCTGCTTCTTCGTTCATATAGCCGCGTTCGTCGACTGTGCAGATCGGCGCGATGCCGTAGTTCGCCAGGACATAGTAGTCGTCAAGACCGTGTCCGCCGGCGGTATGGACGCATCCGGTACCGTCTTCTGCTGTGACGTGGCTGCCGACGATGACCGGGCATTCTTTATCCAGAACGACATGATGGTATGTTGTATTTTCCAGCTCTCTGCCGGTGAATGTTCTCAGCACGCCCTGGTTCTCCAGACCGAACTTTTCAAGCAGACGGTCCGTGAAGTCTTCGAGGAAGATCAGTTTGCCCTTCTCTGTCTGCACTTCGGCATAGATCAGATCCGGGTTCAGGGATACTGCCTGGTTGGCAGGGATCGTCCAAGGTGTCGTTGTCCAGATCACGAAATAGTCGTTCTCATCGAGAATTCCTTTTCCGTCAGCGACCTGGAATGCCAGATAGATCGTTGCGTCCTTGACGTCTCTGTAGACGATCTCAGAGTCAGCGATCGCTGTCTCATTATACGGAGACCAGTAGATCGGCTTGAGTCCCTGGAAGATCAGTCCGTCCAGCGCCATCTTTTCAAAAGAGCGGATCTGTCTCGCTTCAAAATCCTTTGTCAGTGTAATATACGGATGCGCATAGTCAGCGACCTGTCCGAGTCTCTTTTCCGTAGACATCTGGATCGCGATCTGCTGCTTCGCATACTCTTCGCACTTCTTGCGGAAATCTGCCGGTGACAGTGCTTTTCTGTCAACGCCGAGCTTCTGGATCGCATTTTCGATCGGCAGACCGTGGGTGTCCCAGCCCGGGAAGAACGGCGTGTACATGCCGCTCATCGCATGTGTGCGGATAATGAAGTCTTTGATCACGCGGTTCATCGCTGTACCGGCATGCAGGTTACCGTTGGCATACGGAGGACCGTCATGCAGGATAAAAGCTTTCTGTCCCTTGTGTCTTGCAAGGATCTGCTCGTAATCGCCGGCAGCTTCCCATTTTGCCTGGATGCCCGGCTCTTTCTTTGCCAGATTTCCTCTCATCTCAAAATCTGTTCTGGGCATCTGCAGCGTTTCTTTGTAGTCCATACTCTTTTCCCTCTTTCAATAAAAATAAAACGTCCTTGGATCTAAGGACGTTGTCAGCGCGGTACCACCTTAGTTTACGGCGTTTCTATCCGCCGTACCCTCTTTCATCCCTTAACGCGGGACTGACGACTGCTCACAGGTGATATCCCTCAATATGCCTCATGTCTGCTTGCACCATCCGCAGACTCTCTCTGTTTCCTCATATTGGGGCGTGTCCTGATCAGCGCAGTTTTTTCTGAGCTTCCTGCAGCCACCTCAGATCGGGCATTTCCGGAAGCCGGAAATTGTCCAGATCACGCAGCAGCTGTTCAAGCTGGTCTTTTGCGTCTGTCTTTACAGTGCCGGCCTGATCATACAGGCGGGACAGATCTTCCAGAATGCCTCTGGCGGATGCCAGTGCTTCACCGATGATCAGATCGGCATTCTTCTGGGCTGTGTTGATGATCTCGTTGGCTTCTCTCAGTGAGACGCGGGCGATCTGATCTGCTGTTTCCCTGCGGTTCTCATCGGACTGAACCATCTGACGGTATTTCTCTTTCAGTTCCTCCAGCTGTGTTTCCCTCTCGATCAGCTGCTGCTGATAGAGCTCGATCTTCTTTTCAAGCTGGGCAGTCTGGGCGGCATACCGTTCTATAGCATCATCGACCGCAAACCGGTCATATCCGTTTTTCATGACCCGAAATGTCGGCCTCTGCATCGCGTTTTCTCCCTTATAGATCCTGCAGGAACTCTGCTACGATCCGATCGCTTTTTGTCTTTCTCAGCGCGCCGACATACGTAAAGCGGCCGGTTCCGCGAATCGAAATCGTAACGTTATTATTGCACAATTCATCAGGCTCTTCAAGCGTGACGTGGTTGACCTGAACCAATCCCTGACGGATCTTTTCCTTGGCCTCACTGCGGCTGCATGCACACAGCGCTGCCGTCAGCGCATCGAGTCTTTCACTTGCGGCAATGACTGTAAACCGTCTGGTCTGAAAGACCTGTACAGGCCGCTCATCCGTTTCTTCAAACGACACGGAAAGCTGGCTGATGCGGATCAGATTCCGGATCAGAAAATCCTTCATGTGTTCTGATGTATACAGGATGATCCGGTCATCCGTGATCCAGAAATCACCGAAGGAAGACCGTTCGATCTGCAGGTGCATCAGGGCGCCGAGCACATCGCGGTGGCCGATCTTCCGGAAGCGCTGGTCTGTTTTCGCCTGCAGGCAGACAATATCAGAAAAGTCATCTTCCGGATCATACAGGAAAATGACTTTCTTTTTTCTGGCTCCCGGATAGCCTCCGTCATAGCGGATCACAGCTGATTCCGGAAAGTATTTCTGCATCGCAGCCTGCTCTTCTTCGTTGAGAAAAGCACTGGCCGCGGGTCTGTGCCAGGTTTCGCTTTTTGTCTTCAGATCATCCAGATGGGCCTGCAGGCCGCTGTAATCTGTCTGATCATTCATCGTCGCTTTCCAGTGAGATCGTTCCGTCGACTGTGACACTCTTCGGTGTGCAGAGGATCACATTGTGGCCGATCTTCTGGATCGTTCCGTCAAGCGCGAATACAACGCCGGTCAGGAAATCGATCGTGCGCTGCGCAAAGTCTCTCTGCAGTCTGTGCAGGTTGATGACACAGGCTCTTCTCTGCTTCAGATGACGTGCGATCTCTTCAGCTTCTTCAAAGCTTCTCGGTTCAAACAGAACCATCTGCGCATCCGTCGGGATCTTGTTTACCTTTGTTGTCTGTGCTTCGTATGTGCTTACAGGTTTTGCTTCACTTTCCCTGTACTGCAGTTCTTCTCCTTCATCTTCTCCATCTTCAGTATCTACCGGAGCAATGAAATTCTTCAGTTTTTCAAATGCCATATTAACAGACCTCCATGATCAAAAATATTATAGCATTGCCAAAAACCGCAGGCAACGAACAAATCCCGGTGTTTCTGCGGTTTTTCCATCCTTACAGCCGGTTGACAGTCTCCCAGTCAAGTTTCCGGCAGATCGCTTCCGCCAGCCTTATCGCACATTCATAGTCTTCCAGCGTGCACCAGCAGTTGGAACTGTGAATGTAGCGGACCGGAACGCTGATCACGATGGCCGGGATGCCTTCCGCCACATTGACCGCAGCGGCGTTTGTGCCGCCTCCCGAACGGACGGATTCCTGCACTTTGATGCCTTCCTCCGCAGCTGTTTCAAGGGCCAGTTTCTGGAAGCGCCAGTTGGTGATCATCGAAACATCATAGTGTCTCAGCATGGTTCCCCTTCTCAGTCCAGCCTGGATCATATATTCTTCCGAGAATGTATCGTCTGCCGGGCATCCTTCAAACGCGATCATCACGTCAGGCTTGAGGGCTGCCGCGTTTGCTCTGACGCCGCGCTCGCCCACTTCCTCCTGGACCGAGAAGCTTCCGCACAGATTGCAGGGCAGCTCTTCGTCTTTCAGGTCAAGCAGGACATCGATCGCCGCGGATACGCCGATCCGGTCATCGAACGCCTTGCCGTAGAACAGACCTCTTTCCTCATCATAGCGGCATTTCACATCCGGTGCTGCCGGCGAACCGATGCCGATGCCCAGCGCTTCCGTCTCTTCTTTGGAAGTGCTGCCGCAGTCCATGACCATGTCTGCCGTATCCAGACTGCTGTTCCGTTCTTCTTTCTTCATGAAATGGACCGGTTTCTGGGCAACGACTGCAGGTACTTTCTTTCCGTCTTTTGTCCGGATCAGAAACGGACTGCTCGGGAAGGAGCTTGCGCTCCAGCCGCCCAGCGGGATAAAGTGCATCGTGCCGTTCGGCTTGATGGCCTGAATGATCGCCCCGGTCTCGTCCATGTGGGCGTCCACCATGACTCTTGGCTTGTCACTGTCCTTTTCTTTTTCACAGCGTATATTTGTCATATGATCCATCACCAGATCATATCCTGACAGTTCTTCTTTTACGATCGCCGCAACGTCATCCTCAAAACCGGACGGTCCGAAGGCGTCAGAAAGCGCGATGATCCTCTCAATTGTATCCATAACTGTTCTCCTTTGTTCTGTATCAAAAATATGCTTCCTTCCCGCTTCTGTCAATTCTTCTACCCATCAGAAAAGCAGCATTTCTGCTGCCTGTGTTTTATCTGATTTCTGTTTTGAAGCTGAAGACGCGGTCGTGCAGGATCTCTTTATCCTCACCGGTGAATTCGATCTCTGCTTTTTCCAGGATCGTCGAGCTGTCGGAACAGAGGAAGATCTCCTGCGGACGGGCTTCGATCACGAACTCATTTTTGAAATTGTAATAACCGAAATTGCGTGTATCAAGCGTAAAGTCGATCGTTTTCTTTTCTCCCGGCTCCAGTGTGACTCTCCGGTATGCGCGCAGTTCCTTGATCGGCCGGATGACGGTCGGACACTTGGAATGCGTATAGATCTGCACGGTCTCATCGCCTTTCACGCTGCCGGTGTTTTCAACGGTGCAGCTGACTCTGAATGTCTTTCCGGTTTCGACTTCCGCATCTGCTTTAAGATCGGCGATCTTAAATGACGTATAGCTCAGACCGTATCCGAACGGATAGAGCGGCTGCAGAACGGTTTTGTCCGGCTTCTGCTTTACGGTCATATAGCCGCTGCCTGTCATGTGTCCGTAGTAGAGCGGGCACTGGGAGGAGATGCGCGGGAATGTCACCGGAAGCTTTCCGCCCGGATTGATTTTGCCGCACAGTGTCTTTGCGACAGTCTGGGAAGCTGCCGGCCCCGGATACCATGCCGCAAGAATCGCGTCACAGAGCGGTTCCGCTTCCTGGAGGGCGAGCGGGCGGCCGCTGAAGAGAACCATGACGACCGGTTTTCCGACAGCTGCGCACGCTTCCAGCAGCTGCTGCTGATAGCCCGGAAGCCTCAGATCCGGGTTGTTTGTGCCTTCACCGCTGGTCGCATCCGGTCCGAAACCGGTCACTTCACCGAGCGCCATGATCACGACATCCGCGTCTTTTGCGGCTTCCGCTGCCTTGGCGATCTCTTCCTGCCAGTTTTCACTATTGTTGTGAGGACCGAAACGATACGTGATCTCTGTTTCCGGAAGTTCGTTCCGCAGAGCGTCTGTCAGGGTGATCATGCCGTAGTCTTTCTTCAGCCAGTCGTTGAGGTTTTCCTGGAAGTCTTTTGAAGGATCTTTGTACATCATTCCCTTCAGTGCTTCCACATCGAACATCTCGCCGATCATTTCCGCAAAGCCTTCCATTTTGACATTTGATGTATCAAGGACTGCACCGACGAAGCCGCTCATCATGCACGGGTACGCGTAGCCGCCGAACATGGACGCAAGCCGTTCCGCGAAGGGTCCGATGACAGCAGCCTTCTTCAGATCTTTTTTCAGAGGAAGGATCCCGCTGTTTTTCAGCAGCGTCATGGACTTCTCAGCGATCTCTGCCGACAGCTCATCCGCTTTCGGATCAGCAAAGACAGCCTGGGCTTTTTCCGGATCGATATACGGATCGTCCAGCAGACCGAATTCTTCTTTCTGCTGGAGGATGCGCAGCACGCAGTCATCAAGATCCTTTTCATCGATGACACCGTTTCTGACACCGGAAGGAATGTGATTATAGACTGTTGTTGTCATTGTATCCGCATCCGTGCCTGCTTTCAGGGCTGCCGCTGCCAGTTCTTCACGGTCTCTGAACATTCCCTGTATTTCAATGACGCGGGGGATAGAATGCCCGTCGCAGACAGTTGTTCCGGTAAAGCCGAGATCATCACGAAGTACCTTTCTCATATACTCTTCATTAACAGACATCGGACGGCCGTCAATATCGGAATATGTGACCATGATTCCCTGCATGTCAGCTTCTCTGATCGCAGCCGCAAACGGAGCTGCATATACTTCACATAGTTCTTTCTTTCCGATATTGATCGTCGCGCAGTTGATGCCGCCTTCCGATACGCCGTAGCCGACCCAGTGCTTGGCCAGCGCTGCGCATCGTTTGGTATAGTCGTCTCCCTGAATTCCTTTGGCTTCTTCCGCCGAAAAACGGCTGACCAGAAGCGGATCTTCGCCGAATGTTTCGCCGACTCTTCCCCATCTGCTGTCGCGGGCAACGTCTGCCACCGGGCTCATCATGACTTTTGCCCCGATCGCGCGTCCTTCGTCGCTGATGACTTTGCCCATTTCATAAGAAAGCCTGTCTTCCCATGTAGCCGCCATTGCCAGCGGGATCGGGAATACCGTTGCGCCGGTCGCTACCAGACCGGTCGAGCTTTCATTCTGAATGATGATCGGCAGGCCGTTCTTCTCAATGGAATACTTCTGCAGAGCATTATGCGCTTCCGCAGCCTGCTTCGGACCGCCGACAAAACTTGTTGCGTACTGGGTAAATCTTCCGATACCCTCCGGCATCGACCGTTCAGCCTTTTCGCGGGAGAAAACACCTTTTTCAACCGCCATGGCAGGCATGATGCAGCTGAGCTGGTTCGCCTTTTCCTCCAGCGTCATCTTCGCCAGGATCTCTCTGACCCGTTTGCCAGGTTCTTTCATATATAATTATCCTGGTATATTCTTATTGACTCATCAAGCTGATGATCAGAAGGATATACCTTTTCCTTTCTATCGATCTTTGTGACCGCGATCGACTGCGGTTTTGCATATCATGTAGAATTGAAATGTGTGAATGTGGATTTGTACTTCTCCATGTGGCTTTGACTACTTAAGAAAGGATCTCACCACTCCTTATCCTGAAATAATGATCAGTTAGATGAGTCTTTTGAATTCGTATCCTTTGACCAGGTTTTGTTGGATAAGTTCTGTGGTTCAAACATTCGCATATACCGATTTAAGAAAGGAAACCAGCAATTATGATCCTCGTAGGAATCGACATCGGGAAGTATTCCCATCACTTCGCATTAGTCCAAAAAGAAGACGGCGAAGTTCTCCGTGAACCTTCTGAAATCAATAATGATCTCGAAGGCTTCGATCAGCTCATATCCAGCTTCCGAAAGTATCAGAAGAAGGATATTCTCATCGGTATGGAAGATACCGGTCATTACCATTTTGCAATACTCAAATACCTTCTGGATAAGCAGTACACAGTCGCTTTGATCAATCCCATCACTACTGACCTCACCAGAAAGATGAATGGCAGTATAACCAAAACAGACGATTTGGACTCTCTTACGATCTGTGATGTTTTATCTTCAAACAAGAAAGATAAGAAGCCATACAGAATCACAAAAATCAATCGGTTTGATATGTATGAACAACGCTGTTTAACACGTCATCATCACAACCTTAAGGAAGAACTCAATGTCTATTCAAACCGTCTGCAGAAATGTATTGATGTCGTTTTTCCCGAATATAACAGCCTCTTCAAGTCCAAATACGGCATCGTATACATGAATGTGCTGAAGAAATACAGCAGCGCAGATAATATTGCCAAAGCCGATATACGAAGCCTGAGAAAATGCTTTGAGACCAACCGCAGAGGAAAACGCATATCCTTAACTGCAGAGAAGCTCAAGGAAACAGCTAAAAAATCCATCGGCATATCTTCATCCTCCGAAGTCATCCAGATCCGGCACCTTATCGGTCAGATCGAACTGATTCATGAGCAGCTGAATGAGATTGACAAAAAAATAGAAGAGTTCTCTCGCCAGATAAACTCTCCTATTCTTTCCATACCAGGAATTTCCCACTTCTCTGGTACATCTATTCTATCCGAATTAGGAGATATCAGCAATTTCGCGAATCCCAGACAGGTCATCAAGTTTTCCGGTACTGCACCTCTTACTTACGAATCATCTCAGTTCAAAGCACAGCATACAAAGATCACTAAGAAAGGATCAAAGTATCTCCGCAAGACGCTGTACCAGATCATTCTGCCTGTCATCCAGCATAACAAAGTTTTCGGAGACTACTATGCGCTCAAGCTATCGCAGGGGAAGTCCCACCGCTGTGCACAAGGGCATTGTGTCAGAAAGCTGCTGAGGGTTATCTACCATCTATTGAAAACAGGCCAGCAGTTTGATCCTGCATTACTGCGTTAAGTAACATACATCAAAACCATAATTGCTTACCAGCTCTGTGCGAACAGTTGTTTTCA
>JAILCN010000230.1 GCA_024680365.1 Solobacterium sp. | reverse complement strand
TCATTCAGGATGCGGGAATGTCTCAGGTCTCCGAGCATGGCATAGTCTTTGAAAATGGGTTCCATATGGCTGAGCATGCCCGGCGTCATCTCCTGCACGCCGATCAGATCCGGATCGTTTACCCGGATCATTTCATGAATGGCATTCACGCGGCAGCTGAAGCGGCTGTCACCAAAACTGTATAGTCCGTCCGTCAGCATATTCAGTGTCATGATCCTGTATCTTGTCATAGTTGTCTGTCCTTACTGCTAATATGATAACGCGCTGTCATCAGATTCGTACACGCAAGTTGAATCAGGTATAATAAACGCGATGGAAAGACAGCGGAAAAGACAAATGATCCGGATCCTGATGACATGTCTTTTTGTGCTGTCATGCGGGGGATGCGTCATGGAGGATCGGAAGGAAGAAAATACACTGAAAGAAGATGTGACACTGATGACAGCCACGGATCTGCATTATCTCTCGAAGGAGCTGTATGATCCGCAGAGTGAGATCTTTGCCAGGCTTCTGGAAAACAATGACGGGAAGCTGATCGAAGGGGGTCCCGACATCCTGAATGCTCTGAAGGAAGAAACATTGAAAGTCAGGCCGGACGCCTTGCTGCTGAGCGGAGATCTGACATTCAACGGAGAACTGACGTCACTGAAGGAAATGGTCCCGGTCCTGGAAGAAATAGAGAAGGCCGGCATTGACGTGCTGGTCATGAGCGGCAACCACGATATTCTTTATCCGTATGCTGCCACATATTTCGGGGATGCCCTGGGCATGACCGAAAGCATCTCACCGGATCTGTTCCGGAAAAACCTGGCAGCCTTCGGATTTGATGAAGCGATCTACAAAGATGAACTGACGCTTTCCTATGCATACAGGATCCGGGATGATCTGTGGATCCTTGCCTTGGACGGCAACGATCCGAAATATCCCTGCATGATCCCTGCGCAGACACTGAAATGGGCGGAATACGTGCTGCAGGAAGCGCAGAAGGAGCATGCCAGAGTCATTGTCATGAGCCATCAGAATGTTCTGAAACAGAACGAGATGATGTTTAACGGATATGTGCTCAATAACCATGAAGAAGTAGAAGCACTCCTGAAAAAGTACGGAGTGTCGCTTGTGCTGTCCGGGCATTCGCATCTGCAGCATACATCCGTTGACGGCAGTCTGACGGATGTGTGCACGGAATCCGCGGCTCTCTATCCGCTGCCGTATGCTCTGGTGACAATACAGCAGGGGAAAGAAGGATTTGCGTATGAGCGCAGGCATCTGGATATCCTGCAGAAAGAATCGCTGGAGCGCTTTGAAGACAATGTCATACGGATGGTGCAGAAGACCATTGAGGAAGTTTCATCGGATTCCCTGGAAAGGGCCATGCTGAGAGATTTCGCGGTGAAGATCAATACAGCATACTTCTCAGGTGATATCGATACGGTCAGAGCCATGGGCAGCAGTGAGGAGAGAAAGCTGTTCCAGGAGAAGGTGAAAGCAACATTCTGGGGATACTATATTGAACGGATCTTTACGGAATATTGTGACTGAGGCAGAAGAAAAAGCCATAGCGTGTGCTATGACTTTTTGTTCTGGTTCTCAGCGGGGACGGACGATGTATTCCTTAATGGTTCCGTCTTCGTTGCAGGTAGCTGCGCCGATGCAGGGGATATGAAGGCCGGCAAGTTCTACGTCATATTCCATGGAATTCGGATTGAGCTTGACGATCTTTGCTTCGACCTTGTAGGTTTCAAATACGCCTTTGAAGGCAGCTCTGACTTCTTCTTTGCCATGCGCTACCACATCGGGGAATCCGAAAGGTCTTGCGCCGCCGTCGACGAAGTCACATTCTTCCGCGTACAGTTCAGCAACCTGATCGGCATTGCCGGAGTTCAGACCGGCAACATACTTCTCGAGGATCTCACTGACTGCCATGGATCAGATCTCCATTGCTGTGCGGTATGCCTTGTAGATCGCCCACTTGGCATCCTTGACAGCTTCCGCGTCACCGATGACATATACCTTGTCCGCAAGGCCTTCTGTCTCAAACGGTACATACGGCTTGGAGCCGAGAGCGAGGATGACTGTATCGAAGCCGTCGAGGGTGAACTGTTCGCCGTTCTTTTCAGCGACAACACCGCCTTCAACGAATTCAAGAACCTTGGTGTTCGTGTAGACTTCGATGCCTTCTTCCTTGACTCTCTTGAGCATTGCGTTGCGGACGGTGAGGTAGAGGGTCGGAACGATCTCCGGCAGCATCTCAACGATCGCGACTCTGGAGCAGTAATCGGTTGCGAATTCAGCTGTTTCTGTACCGACTTCGCCGCCGCCGATGATCAGTACGCTCTGCTTCAGGACAGGGTTTCCGAGCAGAACATCGTTTGCCAGCACAACGCCTGTTTCCTTGAGGCCTTTGATCGGCGGTACGGAAGGCTTCGCGCCGGTTGCCATGATGACGACATCCGGGTTGAGTTCCTTGATGACTTCCGGTGTTGCTTCGCAGTTCCATCTCATGTCAACGCCGTTCTTCTCGCACATGTGGAGCATGTATCTGATCTCTCTTGTCAGAGGCTGTTTGAACGGCGGGAATGCGCCGATGCGGAGCTGTCCGCCGGCAGCGAGCTTGTCATTCTTTTCAAGCAGAACGACTTCGTGTCCGCGGTATGCGCTCATCCATGCGGCTGTCATGCCGGCCGGACCTGCACCGACAACAACGACCTTCTTCGGCTCTGCTGTCTTTGTCAGCATTCTGTCAGCTCTGTGGCTGGACTGCGGGTTGTACATACAGCCAACGCCCCAGTCGCCAGGCATCAGGTTCTCAGCATAGTTGAACTCCATGCATCTCTGGGTGCAGCCTATGCAGGGGATGATGTCCTCAACAGCGCCGCCGACAGCCTTGTTCGGGAATGCCGGGTCTGCGATGGACTGACGTCCGAGGGATACTGCGTCACAGTCTCCTCTTCTGATCGCTGTTTCGATTGTCCATGGATCGTGGAACAGACCGACGGAGAAGACAGGGATATTGACAGCTTCCTTGATCCTTCTTGCGGCTGCCAGGTTCCATCCGCTCTGCCATGCGGTCGGCGGAACGATGGTCTCCCATGTTTCATATGTACCGGCGGAAATGTGCAGAGCGTCATATCCGTATTCTTCCAGCATGGAAGCGAATACGATCGTTTCTTCCATCTCGAGACCGCCGATCCTGTTTTCCTTGGAGGAAAGTCTTGTTGTTACGACGAAGTCCTGGCCGCAGGCTTTCTTGATGCCTTCGACAACAAGCTTCATGAAGTAAGCTCTTCCTTCCACGCCGCCGCCGAACTCGTCAACACGCTTGTTGGAGCGCGGGGAGAGGAACTGGCCGCCCATGTAGCCGTGGGAAGCGTGGATCTCGACACCGTCGAATCCTGCTTTCTTCATTCTGACTGCTGCGTCTACATAGTGCTGGATAAGGTCATATACTTCCTGTGTTGTAAATTCTTTCGGTGTTTCTCTGTTTGTCGGGCAAGGTACGGAAGAAGGAGCGACGACCTTTCCTGCCATCAGGGAGACGGTCTCACGTCCCGCGTGGTGGAGCTGAACGATCGTCTTGGCACCGTTTTCGTGAATGACGGAAGCAAGCTTTGTCATTCCCGGAATGCATTCGTCGGTCCATCCTGCCGGCTCGCAGGGCATGCCGACACCGGTCGGTTCAACTGCAGTGATCTCAATGATGACAAGTCCGAACCCGCCGGCTGCGCGGGCTCCGTAGTAATCGAGGGTAGGCTGATACACAAAACCTTTCTGATCAAATACACCGGAGTCCATTGCTGGAACAATTAATCTGTTCTTTACTTCGAGGCTGCCGATCTTGTACGGCGAAAAAGTCTTTGTGAAATTCATTATGTGTCCTCCAAACACCCGAAGGTGTCCCTTTCTTTACTTTTAGTATAGCAGTCAGAATTTTACACTTCCTGCATCTGTTCAAAAAAATAAGACAAAGCTAACAGAAAAATTGTAAAAAACAGACATGAAAACAGATTGTTTCTGAAACAGGTTTTCAGTTTATACTGATTGTAAATACAGGAGGGCAGACTATGGCATATCCCAAAGCGTTATCCGAAAAATCCATACAGAAGATGCTGGAAAAAGAAGGCATCACAGAACAGAGATCCGTATTTCTGCATCAGCTGTTTCTTGCCGGCGCAAAGCTTTACGGTGTGGTCAGTCTGGAAGAGCTCTGGACTGTATACAAAGAAACAGCAGAAAGAAACAAATATCAAAAAATTACAAAAAAGCAGTTTACTGCGTTTTCTCTGATTGCCAGAAGAGAAGATCTGATCTACCGGGTCTATGAGATCGATGAACTGTATGATGAGAAACGCAGTGATATGCTGCGTCTGATCATCCTGAAGGATCTGAAGGCAAGAGGCGGCGTCATGATGGACATGCATTATGTCGTGACTGACAAGTCCGCTGAATATCCTCTGTATATTCCTGAAGACATTCTTTCTTTTGCGGAAGACACTTATACAAAATACGAAAAGAAGTTTCTGGACTATCTTGGCCAGCTGCCGTGCCGTCTGAGATCTACGTACAATGAGGAAGGCAGGAAAGTAAAAAATGAGAATTTCCGCAGGAAACTGAAGGAAATCTCATGCGCGGATGAAACTGACAGGTTCATGTTAAAAGACTATGAAAAAGGAATGAAAACGAATCCTGGCTATTATAGAAAACTTTTGGAAGAACTCAGACAGGAAATCGAAAAACCGGTGTCTCTCAGGATCTTTGAAAACTATGTCAGAAATGACAAAGCTGACTGGCTTGATATTTCACGCCATCTTAGTATTACGATCCAGGAAATCATTGAAAAAACCGGGGATCTGAAAGAAAGTGAGATGGAGGAACTTGCACATCTGATGACGGATCTGCATAATCATACCCATCTGTATTCAATGCACGGATGGTCACCGGAAGAACTCAGAAGACAATATCCCATAACCTCCTCCAGACCGAAGATCTCGTTTGGTCCGAATATACAGCGGATGATCGAAGAAGGGACATACGACAGAGATGAGCTCGAGCGCATGATCCGGGAAGCCGGGTTTGAGGTCTTCAATCCTGACAAGCATCTCTCCTGATAAAAGGAAGGAAACAATGACTTTTCAATATACAGACAATGACAGAGACCGCTTCAGTCTGCATGACTGCAGGGCACAGCATATACAGCTGGAAAATGATATCCTGACATTCACATTTCCGGACGGCATCTGGTGTGAGCAGTATGGACAGGACTGGCCAAATACAGGAAAAGCTGCCGTATCTTTCCATGTGGATCAGATGCGGGGTACAGTGCTGTTTGTATTCCATGATGAAAACAAGAAGACGATCAGAACAGACTATACCCTGGATGAACTGATCCGGAAGGTCAATGCAGGGGAATGGGAACTGGAATTCGGATACCGGTATGACGGATACCAGGAGATCCTGTACAGAGGATGGATCTGGGAAAACCATGAACCATGGACATATGAATGCCAGCTGTTCATCGGCACAAAAGAAGAAGCGGAATATCTCTGGAATGATCCGGAGTGATAACAGGTGAGGACTATGAAAGTATTTATCGTTTACTGTCACCCCTCTGAGGATTCTTTTACGAAACATATGTGTGACGCCTTCATCAAAGGTGTAACAGATGCCGGCAATGACTATGTCATCTCAGATCTCTACAAAATGCATTTTGATCCTGTTATGAAAGAGCAGGAATATCTCAGAGACGCATACTACAGAACAGAACCGGAACCTGCGGACGATGTCCTTGCGGAACATGCAAAGATCAATGCCGCAGACGCGATCGCATTCATCTATCCGGTGTTCTGGACCGAAGCGCCGGCCATGCTGGTGGGGTGGTTTGACAGGGTATGGACCTACGGATTTGCGTACGGCAATAAGACCATGAAGGTGCTTGATAAAGCCATCATACTGTGTTCCGCAGGTAATCCGATCGAGCGGCTGGAAAAGACAGGACTTCTTGACAGCATGAAGAAAGTTATGCTGGGAGACAGACTGATCGACAGGGCAAAGAAGATGGACTTTATTGTATTCGACAGTACATCAAGAGAATTTGAGCTCCGTAATCAGAACTGGGACAAGAACCTGCAAAAGGCATATGAGATTGGTTTGAACCTGTTCAAATAACAAAGAAGCAGAGATTCCTGGACAGAAAAGTGCACAGGAGTCTTTTTTCATGTCTGTATAACAGGATTTTTGAATACATATAATGATATAATCAACTTTAAGGATTGCTGATATGCGGGATACGTGGAAGTATCTGTTTCAGCCGCACATACTGGAACGGGGAGAAGAGTATTACTA
>JAILCN010000224.1 GCA_024680365.1 Solobacterium sp. | reverse complement strand
TGTTACATCAATGTCCAGGTGGGAACGGGCCGCATCAGAAACGGACCATCCTTTTCCTCCCTGGTTGAAGCCGCCTTCAAACTGATTGGCCGCAGTTGCGCCTCCCCAAAGGAAGCCTTCCGGGAATGTTTTTGCCATAATATGATCTCTCCTGTTTTCTGTTACCTATATTTTATATGAAGAGAACTGGTGATGCTATAATGATTCAAAGGAGTTTACTGTATGGCACTCATTCAATGTAATTTTTATTCCAACAGCCTGGCCAGAACGGCAACTGTGCACGTGATCATTCCGACCGACAAGCGAACTGCTCTCGGACAGCCGGCAGCTCCGGCGGAATTTCCGGTGCTGTATCTCCTGCATGGGATTCTCGGCAATTATACCGACTGGGTATGCGGAACAACGATCCAGTCCCTGGCAGATACATATGATCTCTGTGTCGTCATGCCTTCCGGAGACAATAAGTTCTACTGTGATTCTTCAAAAACAGGAGACAAATACGGAGCGTTCATTTCCGAAGAGCTTCCGGATTTCATAGAGCGCACATTCCCCGTCAGCCGGGAAAGAGAGAAGACGTTCCTTGCCGGTCTTTCCATGGGCGGCTTCGGTACGATCGTCAACGGTCTGAAACATCCGGAAAAGTTTGGTTATCTGGGCATGTTCTCAGCAGCGCTGATCAAGGACAACATCCTTCATGCCGGTGAGAAAGGCAGATTTGATCTGATGACCAAAGCCCAGTATGAAACAGTTTTTGATCTTTCTGACGCGAAAGACTTTGAAGGTTCTGGCAATGACTATGACAGGCTTGCGAAAGAATGCGCGGCTGATAAGCCGGTGATCTGGGCAGCCTGCGGCACCGAGGACAGTCTGATCAAAGCAAACCGTGACTTTGTCAAACTGCTGAAAGAAGAAGGATATGATATCACCTGGTCAGAGTGGACCGGAAAACACAACTGGGTGTTCTGGCAGGAATGCATTGAGAAATTCATTCCCTGGCTGCCGATCGTGAAAGGAGAAGCCGGCGTATCCTCCGGCAATATCAGGACAGAGAAATGATCCGCCGTTTTTATCAGAACAAGATCTCCATGCTGTTCCGCGCGCCGATGACACTGTGTGCCTTCGCGGTCTTTCTTGTGGCATTCATGATGAATTCCGCAAAGGCAAAGCCCTGGATGCGCACGGTCCTGATCATCCTTGCGGTACTGCTGGCAGTGATGATGTTCTTCTATTACAAAAACAAGATCGGCGTCATGCTTGCCCTGAAGAAGGTCAGCGATCCGGACGCGTATCTGGACGGAGGCGCGGTGGACAATTCCTTCATCCTGGAAGACAGGATGCTGGCGGGATACGGTCTGCAGGTCAGTGAAAAGAAGACAGAAGGCATCACCTCGCTGCAGGTCAGCGACAAAGGCACAAAGACCCGGATCGTCCTGAACGGCAGTGAAGGAGAGTTTCAGATCACTGCTCTGAGCAGGGAAGAAGCCCAGCGCTTCGCGGCGTTCATTCAGCGGAAAAACCCGGATGTCGTGATGAACATTGAACCGAAGGGCAGCGGGACGCTGAAAGAACTGGGGGCCGGGATCAAATTAAATCAGTCTTAAGGAATCCGCATTTTGCCGTATAATATACTGGATGTAAGGAAAAAGGAAGAATGAACCAGAACGAGTACGCAAAAAATGCTCAGTCATCCGAGATCAAACAGGATCTCTGGAGCGAATATATGGAATCCCTTGAAGAAGAAAAGAAAGGGGAACCGATCTCTGTCAGCGAGCGGGTACAGAAAGACCTAGCGTCTTTCATTGCGGAAGAAAAGAGCGGTTCATACAGAAAGAGCAGGGAAAGATCCTACTCAAACAGAAGAAGGACCGCGGGCGGTGCTGTGGTCATCGGCATCGCTGCACTGACGATCTTCGCCGCAGTTACCGGCATTCTCGTAACGGAACGGGCGATCAGCCGGGAAACAGATCCCTCTGTCTATATCGATCCCGAATGGGAAGACTTCCCGGAATATGCGGATCCGTTATCAGAGCTTGGCAGTGATCTCGCAAAGCCTTACTTTATGATCGAGGGTGAAAGGACCTATCAGCTTCCGCTTCCCGTCAGTGAACTGCTGTCGGAAGGATGGACGGTTGCCGGCAATTCCTTCGCTGAAACAGCTGTGGAAGTCGGCGCGGATCCAGTCACATTCACCCTGTCGAAGTACGGCGATACGATCGACGTCATGCTGGTTTCTCCGAACGGGGAAAAAGTCGCGGTGGAAGACGCGCTCATCATCGGCCTGGGAACATCAGACAGCTTCTTCCTGCATCTGCCTGGTGATGTCTATGTCGGCGAATATGAATACAGCGTGGAAGACGCGCTGGATCAGAGCAGCGTTGAGTGGACCAAGACCGGCAAGGCTGGCAACAGTGAATACCGTCTGTCTGCGGATACAGAGAATGAATACGGATATGACGCATATCAGCTGAAGCTGAAAATGACAGATGATTCACTGACAAATATCACAATGGTCGTATCCAAAACCGAATAACCTGAAGGGGCTGAAACCAGTCCCTTTTTTCCTTTCAAAGTTTGACAGTTGTATAAATCATCAGTTATTCTATAGGCGTAAGCAACAGGGGGTTTTACTATGGAAAAATTTGATGTGAAAACGAAAGGAGCGATCGGTGGTCTTTTCGTTATCGCAATTGCCCTTGGTTTTGCGGGCGGAAAGATGCGCCCGGCTCCTCCGGTCGAACCCGGTGCGAAAAATGATAAACCGATCGTGTCCGAAACCGGAACCGGCATTGTTGTGACGAAGGCTGCTGACTGGGAAGAAAAGTTCCCGAATGAGTTTGCGTCCTATATGAAGAATGATGAGAACGAAGAGATCCACAGCTATCTGGAACTCCATCCGTATCTCAAAACACTTT
Organism: Solobacterium sp.; assembly: GCA_024680365.1. Lineage (GTDB taxonomy): Bacteria > Bacillota_I > Bacilli_A > Erysipelotrichales > Erysipelotrichaceae > Bulleidia. Next base: position 10,213 of record JAILCN010000224.1, on the reverse strand, counting down.
ACAGAGGCTACGGCTTCGCGATCCAGTATGGAAGCGCCCGCGGACATACATATGTCGTTGAAGACGTACAGAGTACAGGCAGACCGCATAAGATGGCAAACTGCTATACCTGCAAAACATCGAACCTGACAGCCAAAGCACTGAATGACGGCGACAGCGCGTACGCGATGGCGTTCGACGACCTGACCAAGGAGATCACCGATAACTTCGGCTGTTTCCACTGTCACGAAAATGAACCGGGTGTTCTCTATGTCACGCACCGTTATCTCTCAGATGCGGTTGCCGGCGATCTGGATTCCGTTCCGGTACAGACACTCTCCTGCGGACAGTGCCACAGTGAATATCACTTCAATCCGGAAACCAAGGCGACAACGCTTGCGTATACAGGCCTGAAAACAATGAATCCGGATGACATGCTGAAGTTCTACAACACCGGTTTCGCGGAACCGTTCGCTGACTGGACAGATGAGCAGACAGGCGTGAAGAAGCTGAAGGTTCAGCATCCTGAATTCGAAACATTCCTCGGTGCCGGAAGCCCGCATGCCTCCAACATGACATGCGCGGACTGCCACATGGGCACAACGACTGCCGCGGACGGAACACAGTACACGAACCACTACTGGATCTCACCGCTGGACAACAAGGAACTGCTGGAAAACAACTGTGCGAAGTGCCACGGCACATCCCTGGCAGATACAGTCGAAAAGATCCATGAGGAGATCAACGGCAGGACGGATGCTCTGGGCGAACGCCTGGCAGCTCTGGACGCAAAGCTGATCAAGGCTGTTGCGGACAAGACACTGAGCGAAAAGGATCTCGCGGAAGTACGTGAGAACTTCCGTACAGCACAGTGGTACTGGGACTTCGTATTTGTTGAGAACGGCGACGGCGCCCACAACAAGACACTCGCGACAAAGTGCCTGGACAGCGCGGAAGAGTACATTGTCAAACTGGAAGCAGTTCTCGGGAAGTAAACCGGTAATTCATGTATAATATAGACCGTCTGCGGACGGTCTTTTTTCAGAGGTAAGCAAATGCAGAAGATAATGAAATTTCTGCGTTCCATGACATTCGGCGTGATCCTGCTCGGCCTGATCACCCTGTGTTCACTGGCGGGAAGCCTGATCACACAGAATGCGGAACCAATGACATATGTAAAATATTATCCTGATACGTATCAGATCCTGTTTGCCCTGCAGCTGGATCATATCTTCACCAGCTGGTATTTCATCCTGCTGTGTGCGCTGCTGTGCATCAATCTGACATTCTGTTCCGTGACCAGGATCACCGGCATCATCAAAAACAAGCCGAAAGCATATGATGCGGCACTGCACCTGAAAAAACAGGCGGTCAGCGCGGATCCGGAAGAACTGCAGGAAGTGAAAGCCTGTCTGGAACAGATGCGCTGCCGGAAAAAGGAACTGGACGGCGTCACGGTTTACACAAAGAATGAAGCGGGCTGGTACGGTACGTTTCTGACGCATCTGGGACTTCTGCTTACCATTCTTCTGTTCGGCGCTGCGATGTATCTGCCGAAGGTGACCGACGAGCCGTGCATGCCGGGGGAAAGCCTGACCATGGAAGACGGAACAAAGATCGCTGTACAATCTTTCCGCATCGAAGATGAGACCGGACGTCTGGACTTCACGAGCACGATCAATATCACACTTCCGGACGGCAGGGAAAGCGGCTGGAAGGAGATCTCTGTCAACCATCCTGCCGGGATCGGATCCTATAAAGTCTACCAGCAGACCTATGGCACAAAGGGAAGCGTGACGGCAGAACGAAACGGTAAGTCGGACCGGTTCTGGCTCGAACAGAAAGATTTTCTCTCTGCTGACGGCAAAAACGGCATCTGGTTTGATGCCCTGTATCCCGGCTTCAATGTGGATGAAGACGGCAGAACGACTCTGATCGAATCGACCAGCGGACATTATGAAAATCCTGTATACGTATTTACGCTGATGGAAAACGACAGCGCTGAGATGATGATGGCATTCCCCGGGGATTCCCTGGAGATCGGCGACATGAAGCTGACGTTTGATGTTCCGACGGAATATCCCGGACTGCGGATCAAGAAGTCGCCGGCATTCGCCAATCCCGCGCTTCTGGCAGCAGTGCTGGTCATGACGTTCGGACTGTATCTGTCCATGTTTGCAAGGCCGGTGCTTGTCAGCATCAGTGATGAAGGATATACCATTCTCGGCCCGCATCCGGAGGACACCCGGATCGCTCTTGAAAGAATGATGAAGAAAGAAGGAGACACTGCTGTATGATGAATGTTCTGTTTTTCGGAGGACTGATTCTCTACTTCCTGGCAATGGTCATGCGATTTGCCGGGTCGGTCTTTCATAACGAAAACCTGAAAAAGATCGCCTGGTATATATTCCTTGCCGGTTTCGCAGCGGAGACCATTTACCTGACTGCCCGCGGCATCATCGCGAAGCGTCTGCCGCTGTCCAACCAGTTTGAGTTCGCCTCCGCGTTCTCCTGGGCGATCGGCGCCATGCTTGTCTTCCTGTATTACAAACTGCACGCTGACTGGATCGTTACAGCCGGTATTGCCGGAACGTTCCTGATCATTTCCTACGCCGCCCTGCAGCCCCGTGAGATCACGGATCTGATGCCTGCCCTGCGCAGTTACTGGTTCGGCTTCCACATCGGCACAGCCGCGGTCAGCTATGCATCATTCCTGCTTGCCGGCGCGGCAGGGATCCGCTACCTGCTTGCCGCAAAGAAAGAAAAGGAAGCGAAGCTGCTGGAACAGATCGATTACTTTACATACAGACTGATCGCCCTGGGACTGCTGATGTTAACGATCACGATCCTGACCGGCGCCATCTGGGCGGAAGAAGCCTGGTCCGCGTTCTGGACATGGGATCCGAAAGAGGTATGGGCACTGATCACATGGATCATCTATGCCGTTTACCTGCACCTTCGTCTCAACCGCCGCAGCAGCGCGTCTTTCCTGGCCTGGTACGCGATCCTTTCCGTACCGGTCGTGCTGTTCACGTTCATCGGCGTCAACACGCTTCTGCCCGGTCTGCACAGCTACGGTGCTCTGATCAGAGATCTGACAGCCTGAAAAAGGCTGTTTTTTCGTATCTGAGAGATCGTACAATGAAGTCATGAAGTATGAGTATGACACGGTATTGCGGGAAGATAAAGAAAGCGGCGGTGCCTATGTGGCATTTCCCTGGGACATCCGGAAAGAATTCGGCAAAGGCAGAGTGAAAGTACACGCGGAATTTGACGGCATTCCCTATGACGGCAGTATCGTCAATATGGGCGTCAGAAACGAAGACGGTTCTGTCTGTTAAATCATCGGTGTCCTGAAAGCGATCCGCACAAAGCTGAAGAAACACGAAGGGGGACAGGATCCATGTCTGCATCGAGGAGAGAAAACAATGATCTGTACAGACATGCTTCGGGCATACTGCCGGATGCAGAAGATCAGAAACAGATGAAAAAAGCTGTTTCGTTTTGTTTCGCAACAAAACGTAACAAAAAACAGCCCGGAATGTCATGCGCGGTTGGTGGAATGGTCTGAAAACCGCTTTTACAATAATGTTATGAAATATTGCAAAGGTGGTAAATGTATGAGAAAACACTATTTGGACAACATCAGATGGATGGTACAGATCCTCGTTGTTCTGTATCATGTCTGCTATATGTATAACGGACTGGGTTTTCCCGCGACAGTCGGTCAGATCACGGAAAAACCGTTCCTGCCGGCAGATCTCTTTCAGTACGCGGTATACCCCTGGTTCATGACAGTGCTGTTTATCGTCGCGGGCATCAGCGCGAGGCTGTATCTGGACCGGCATACGGGAAAAGAATTCCTGCGCAGCCGCACGGACAGACTGATGGTACCCTCAACGATCGGACTTCTTGTGTTCGGCTTTCTGCAGGGCTATATCAACATGGCGCTGTCTGTTGACGCCTTCGATTCACTGGCGAATGTACCGCTGCCCGTCCGCTATCTGATCATGGCTGTCAGCGGGACCGGCGTGCTGTGGTTCCTGCAGGTCCTCTGGGTGCTTTCAGTCATCCTGATCCTGGTGAGAAAGTATGAACAGGACCGTCTCTGGAAGCTCGGCGCAAAGGCAGATACGGCATTCCTGATCGCATTGGCAGTGCCGGTGTGGCTGATGGGACTGGTGCTGAACACCCCGGTCATCGCGGTATACCGGTTCGGACTGTATGGAACGGTGTTCTTCCTTGGCTACTTTGTCTTCTCTCATGATGAAGTGATCGAAAGAATGAAGAAGAACGTTCTGATCTATGTTCTGGCAGCGGTCTGCGCAGGCATCGCGTTCACCGCTGTGCATTTTGGAAAGAACTATGCGGACGCACCTGTCAACCGTTCTGTATTTTACGGTATCTTTGCCTGGCTGGGGAGTCTTGCGGTCATTGCTCTGGCCGCAAAGTACTGTGACTTTGAAAACAGCTTTACCAGATGGATGAGCGCGCACAGCTTCAGCCTGTATGTGTTCCACTATCTCGGTATCTCCGCTGTCGGTCTGTATATCGCAAAGCCCGGTCTGCTGGGACCGGCACTGATCTATCCGCTTTCGCTCCTGGCCGGTCTTGCGGCGGGGTATGTGCTGGGGGAGATCATATCAGGACTGCCGTTTATGAGATGGGCAGTGCTTGGCATCAGAAAGAAGGGATGAACGATGTTAAAAGACAATCTGGTACAGCTCAGAAAGTATCACAGCCTGACCCAGGAAGACGTTGCGGCGAAGATCGGCGTTTCCCGGCAGGCTGTCGCCAAATGGGAATCGGGAGAGACCTCTCCGGATCTGGAAAACAGCAGACTGCTTGCCGAGCTGTTCGGGGTATCCCTGGATGATCTGGTCAGCTATGACTCCCGCAAAGAAGGCGGGCTCGGTGTTCCTCCGAAAGGCAAGCATATCTTCGGCGTTGTCACGGTCGGTGACAAAGGGCAGATCGTGATCCCGGCCCGGGCAAGAAAAGTATTTGAGATCAGCCCCGGCGATCAGCTGCTGGTGCTGGGCGATGAAGCCACGGGACTGGCCGTGATCAAAACAGACGGCTTCATGGCAATGGCGGAGATCATCAGAAATATGGCGGGCAAGGGCGGTGCAGGTGAATGACCTGTACTGCTTTTTCTGTTCTGAACATCTGCAAAAAGAATGAGTTTATGTCCGTAATGGTGTAAAATAATGAAGCATACAATTAGAAAGAGCAGCGAAGATGAATAATAGCAAGTATGAAGACAGCATGATCCTGGCACTCGGAGAACGGCTGTTTTATATCATGATCCTGAATGTGCTGTGGGTCGTGTGCTGCCTGCCGGTCGTGACGATCGGGGCTTCCACGACAGCCCTGAATTATACCTGGATCAAGATCCTGCGGGATGAAGGCGAGAGCGTGGTCCGGATGTTTTTCAGCAGCTTCGCCAGAAATATCCGACAGGCGCTGATCATCTGGACAGGCATGCTGGCGGTGCTGATCATCTTCGGATCCTTCCTGATCCAGCTGCTCGGGGCGATCAATGCCGGCCACAAGCTCGCGATCATCGGTGCGATCCTTATCGTTCTGTGTCTGCTTCTCTGGCTGCTTCTGTTTGCCTTTGTCTTTTTTGTCCTGTCACGTTTTGAGAATACGATATTCAGAACGTTTACGAATTCCGTGTATCTTGCACTGCGTAATCCTCAGCATACTGTAAAGATCTTCTTCATCATGTTCTTCATGGTGCTGATCCTTCCCTATTTCCTGTGGGTATATTTTCCGTATGGATTCCCGATGGTGATCTTCTTCGGCGCACCTGTGACAGCGATGCTTTTAGCGAAGCATTTTAATAAGATATTTGAAGAATTTATTCCCGAATAAGAGAAAATGATAGTTATATAACCCGCAAAAAATGTATAATATAAATAGCGGATTTCACAAAATCAACACAAAAAATTTAATGCATAAACTCAGTCAAAACTGCTGTTCAGAAAAGTTCTTTCAGGTACGGGCAGCCTTCAGCGGCTTTGAAAGGAATATGCATAATCTGTGCGCGGCAGAAGTACTGTTTTGCTGAATTGGACAGTCCTGAAACATGCGGCAGATCACACAGTCCTTTGTTTCCGGGAACTTTGCAGGCGCTTACCGTACTGTGCAGGAAACATCAGCGTTACCGACAGACAATTCAGACGCCCTTCTCTCAGGCGAAGGATGAGAGAACTAATTCTTGGAGGAGAAAAGACTTATGAAAAAGCTTCAAAAACTGATTGCTGCGGTTCTCCCTCTGTCACTGCTGTTAACAGCCTGCGGCGGCGGAGGCGGAAACAGCGGCTCCAAGGGCGACGGTGAGAAAAAAGACATTCCGACGTCCACTGTCGTCAAAGGTGAGACAAACCAGCAGACGTATCCGATTTCCAAAGAAAAGATCACACTGAAGTACTGGTATCCGCATGGCAACTCAATTGGAAACCTGCAGGATTTCAACGAAAGCGAATTCTTCCAGTGGATGGAAGAAAAGACAAACATTCATGTTGACTTTATCGTTCCGGCAGTTGGTGAAGAATCTACAGCGTTCAACAACCTGTTCCTGGGTGACGCAAAGAACTTCCCTGACATCATGTATACATCACCGGCATCCCAGAACTATCGTGATGGTATGGATGCCGCAATCGAAGACGGATACATTCTTGACCTGAGAGATTATCTTGACATCATGCCCAACTATGTCAGCTGGCTCAACAGTATCCCGACAGCGAAGAAAGACGTCCTGACCGACTCCGGCAAGATGTATGGTTTCTGGAGCTTCTGGGACAACATGGAATCCGGTTATGCTGACCAGGGTATCGCGATCCGTAAAGACTTCCTCGACAAAGTCGGTGAAAAAGTTCCTGAGACATATGATGACTGGGAGAGAGTCCTGACCAAGTTCAAGGATCAGCTGCATATTGAAGCTCCGCTGTACACATCCAAGTATGGTATTGACTACGGCGAGTTCATGGCTGGCTACGGCATCGCTCCTTACTTCTATCAGGTTGACGGCAAAGTCAAGTACGGACCGATGGAAGACGCATACAAAGAGTATCTGACACTGCTCCACAGCTGGTATGAAAAGGGACTGCTCGACCCTGACTTCTCAACCAGACAGTCCACAGGTGTTTCCCCTGACAAAGACATGATGCTCAATGACAAAGTTGGCGCATGCATCGACTGGGGCACACGTATGACTGACGCCTACATTTCCAGAGGCGCAACGAACACTGAATACTATCTGACAGCTGCAAAGCAGCCGAAGAAGAGCGCATCTGATCCGGATCCGGCATACAGAGTTGTTTCCAATAACTATCATGACATTCAGGCTGTATGCATCCTGGTCAGCGCAAAATGTGAACATAAGGAAGAAGCAATCAAGTGGATCGACTCCTTCTATGCAAAGGATGTTTATCTGAACGCCAACTATGGTGTTGACAGCGAAGAAGGCAAAGTCTGGTACAAGGCTGATGACGGCCACCGTATCGGTTACTATGACTTCCGTTACAAGAACCCGGATGGACTGGATTCCGCTACAGTCGCTGCGAAGTACTGGGCAAAGAACCCGCCGATCCGTGTTGAAGCAGCTCAGATCGAACAGATGCCGAAAGACCGTGCTGAATCTTATGCTGTATGGTCCACATATCCTTCCAAGAACTTCATTCCTGTCACAATGACAATGACATCAGATGAAACATCTGAATACGCAAGATACTATACAGAGCTGCTTACATATGTAGAAGAGAACAATGTTAAGTTCATCAACGGCCAGAGATCTCTGGATGAATATGACGCTTACCGTGAGAAACTGACTTCGATGGGCATTGAGAAGTGTATCGCTCTGCAGCAGGCCGCTCTCGACCGCTACAACAAGCGTTGATCATTTCAAAGCATTTACTCACAGAGAAAGCAGAATAACGGATTCTGCTTTCTCTGCATCATTGTTTCAACTTCTTCACAGAAAGGTATGGTCATGGGCTTATGAGCACACTAATTCAGCCAGCATCAAATAGAAAGACTTTTATGGAGAAGCTGAAAATGGATCTGAAAAACCACTGGCAGATCTATCTGCTTGCGCTGCCGGTTGTTCTTTATTTCCTGATTTTCAACTATGCTCCAATGGTCGGCATTATCATGGGCTTCCAGAAATTCCAGATCTCCAAAGGTATTTTCGGAAGTAAATTCGTTGGCTTTGATCATTTTGTCCGGTTCTTTACCGGTCCGTATTTCTACAGAACACTGAGAAATACGCTGCTGATCAGTTTGTACGGTCTGATCTTCTCATTCCCGCTTCCGATCGCATTCGCGCTCTGCCTGAATGAGGTCAGAAACGTCAAAGCGAAGAAACTCGTGCAGACGATCTCCTACCTGCCGTACTTTATTTCCGTTGTCGTCGTCGTTTCCATTCTGTTCGACTTTGGCAAATCCAACGGTCTGATCACTCAGATCGCGGAAACCTTCGGCTGGAAGGGCGGTGCTGTCATTTCCTCAGACAAGTGGTTCCGGAGCCTCTACATCGGTTCCAACCTCTGGCAGCACCTTGGCTATAACTCGATCATCTTCATTTCCGCACTGGCGGCGATCGACCCGACGCTGTATGAAGCGGCCAGGATCGACGGCGCCAACCGCTGGCAGCAGACCCTGCATGTTACACTGCCGGGCATCGCTTCCACGATCGTTGTTCTGCTGATCCTCAGACTTGGACAGATCATGGGTGTCGGTTATGAAAAGATCATCCTGATGTACGGTCCTTCAACATATGAGACCGGTGACGTCATCGCGTCTTATGTGTATCGTGTCGGTATCATTGACGCTGACTACGGCTATTCCACAGCCATCAACCTGTTCAACTCTCTCGTCAATCTCATTGTGCTGTTCACTGCCAATACGATCAGCCGCAAGATCAATGAGACGAGTATCTGGTAAGGAAGGGCGGTGTAATGTATGAATAAACGTACAACAGGCGAAAAAATATTCGCGGTATTCAATACCATTTTCCTTGCATTTCTCTGTATGGTCTTCATTCTGCCGATCTGGCATGTTGCGATGGGATCGATCAGTGACCCGCTCAAGGTCTCAGCGAAAAGCGGTCTTATTCTCTGGCCGCTTGGAACACCGACGATGGGCGGCTATCATCTGATCTTCCAGAATCAGGCAATTGTCAAAGCATACGGCAACACGCTGTTCTATGTTGTCGCGGCAACGCTGATCGGACTGATCCTGAACATCCTGGCAGCGTACTGCCTGACAAAAACAAAACTCACATTCTCGAAGGCCTTCTCAATGTTCGTTATGTTCACGATGATCTTCAACGGCGGTCTTGTACCGACCTATATGGTCATCCGCGCACTGGGATGGATCGATACGAGATGGGCTATGATCATACCGGGAGCGCTGAGCGCATTCAATATCATCATCATGCGTACATCGTTCATGGAGGTTCCTTCCTCACTGATCGAAGCCGCAACGATCGACGGCGCCAGCGATTTCAAGATCCTGACGGATGTCATTCTCCCGGTATCCAAAGCGATCATCGCAGTCATCGTGCTGTTCTACGGCATCCAGCACTGGAACGCATGGTTCAATGCTTCCATCTATCTGCCGCAGAGAAGAGACTTGTGGCCTCTGCAGCTGATCCTGCGTGAGATCGTTCTGCAGTCAACAGAAAACGCGATCATCGCGGACGCTGACGGCGAAGACGTCATGATCTACCGTCCGCTGATCAAATACGCAACGATCATGGTGTCGGTGATCCCGATGATGATCGTATATCCTTTCGTTCAGAAATACTTCGTATCCGGCGTTATGATCGGTGCGGTCAAGGGCTGATCGAAATTACAATTGAACAGACTTTGCATAAAGTCAAAACTGAAAAGGCTGTAACGGTGAAAGACCGAGCCAGTAAGCAGAAGCCCGTTCGATATTATCCGGCGACTGCTTCATAATTCTTTCAATACCATAAGAAAGGGGCAAAAAAACTATGGCAACAGTAACACTGAAACACATCCAGAAAATCTATCCGAACACAGAAGCACCGAAGCCGAAGAAGAAAAAGAAGAAGGCTGAAGAACCTGTCGAGGAAAAGAGCTACAAGCTGAAAGTCACGGACGAAGGCGTCGTAGCAGTTGACGATTTCAATCTTGACATCGCCGACAAGGAATTCATCGTTCTTGTCGGACCTTCCGGATGCGGAAAGTCCACAACACTG
>JAILCN010000221.1 GCA_024680365.1 Solobacterium sp. | reverse complement strand
GCTGTCTGCACAAAAGAGTGTCTAGAAAAGTGGATTGCATATGCTGTGCGCACAGATTCCGTCATCCTTTTCGACGCCGCCTATGAATCTTTCGTCTGTGAGGAAAGCATTCCCCGCAGCATCTATGAAATCCCGGGCGCGAAAGAATGTGCCATTGAGATTTCCTCGCTTTCCAAGACAGCCGGTTTCACCGGAACCAGATGCGGCTATACCGTCATCCCGATGGAACTGACAAGGGACGGCATGTCGCTGAACGCGATGTGGGTGCGCAACCGCACAACCCGCACCAACGGGGTTTCCCATATCCTCCAGAAGGCGGCAATGGCTGTTTTCAGTGAGCAGGGACAGAAGGAGGTGGCAGAGCTTCATGAAGTCTACCGCGCCAACGCGAAGGCTTTCATGAAGGCGCTTGATGAAGCCGGCCTGTATTATGCCGGCGGTAAAAATTCCCCCTACATCTGGATGAAATGTCCGGAAGGAAAGGGCAGCTTGGAAACCTTTGACATCCTGCTGAAGCAGGCACAGATCGCCGCCACGCCGGGCGCCGGTTTCGGTGAAAGCGGGGAGGGATGGATCCGCTTTTCCATGTTCGCTTCAAAAGAGAATATCGTTGAAGCAGGCCGCAGAATCATCGCATTACGGAATGAAAAATATTTCTGAAAATTGGTGTTGACAATTTACATACGGGCATTTACTATAATGCATGTCAGAGCAAAGGTGCCCAGGACATTGGGTTTCCTTTGCTCTTTTATTTATTTCTAGGAGGAAGAAGAGTATGAGCTACACAAAAGAAGACATCATCAGAATGGTGGAAGAAGGCGATGTGGAATTCATCCGCATGCAGTTCACGGACATTTTCGGAAGACTGAAAAATGTCGCGATCACATCTTCACAGATCAAAAAGGCCGTCAACAATGAAATCATGATCGACGGCAGCTCCATCGAAGGCTTTGTAAGAATCAACGAATCTGATATGTATCTTCATCCGGATCTCGATTCCTATGCAGTGCTCCCCTGGAGACCTTCCCAGGCCCGGGTTGCCAGACTCATCTGCGATGTTTATAACCCTGACGGAACACCGTTCGCCGGCGATCCCCGCAGCACACTGAAGAAAGAACTCGCAAAGGCAGCCGAAAAGGGATACTCCTTCAATGTCGGTCCGGAATGTGAATTCTTTCTGTTTGAAACAGACGAAAACGGCCAGCCGACCACAAAGACAAGCGATGACGCCGGCTACTTCGATCTCGACCCGCTGGATCATGGCGGATCCACAAGACGCGAGATCTGTCTCATGCTCGAAAAGATGGGCTATGAGGTTGAAGCCAGCCACCACGAAGTGGCCCGCGGCCAGCACGAAATCGACTTCAAATACGGCGACGCTCTGAGAACTGCCGACAATGTCATGACATTCAAACTTGCAGTCAAGACAATCGCCCAGAAGAACGGTCTGCATGCGACATTCATGCCCAAGCCGATCTACGGAATCAACGGCAGCGGTATGCACACCAACATGTCACTGTTCAAGGACGGCGTCAACATCTTCATCGATCCCAGTGACAAAAGAGGCCTTTCCAAAGAAGCGTATGCCTTCATTGCCGGTATCCTGGAACACATCCGTTCCATGAGTGCCATCACCAACCCGCTGGTCAACAGCTACAAGCGTCTGGTGCCCGGCTATGAAGCACCATGTTATATCTCCTGGTCCGCTTCCAACCGTTCCGCCCTGATCCGTATTCCGGCAGCGCGCGGACAGGCGACAAGAGTCGAGCTGAGATGCCCGGATCCTTCCTGCAACCCGTATCTTGAACTGGCTGTCTGCCTGGCTGCGGGCCTGGACGGAATCGAGCGCGGTCTGACACCGCCTGAAGAAATTCTTGAAAACATCTTCGTCATGGATGAAGCAGAGCGTAAGTCAAAGGGCATTGACAGCCTGCCGGCAAACCTCAAGGAAGCAGTGGACCTCATGCTGGAAGACAAGGTTGTCTGCGACACACTGGGCTCTCATATCATCAGCCAGTACAGCGCCGGCAAATATGCAGAGTGGGATGCTTACAGAACAGCAGTTTCCAACTGGGAAATTGATGAGTATCTCATGATGTACTGAGAACTGCCATGACTAAATTCGCAGTTGCGTTCCATGATAGGGAAACGGCTGAAAGAATCGCTTCCTTTCTGAGGGAAAGCGGTTATGAAGTGATCCGCACCTGCTCATCCGCGGATGAAGTCAGACGTACATTCCGGATGATACAGGACGGAATCCTCATCGCCGGCGTACGGCTGAGAAACAGGTCGCTGGACGAAGTGGCGGCTGACCTGAATGATCATGTGGAGATCCTGTGCCTGTGCCGGCCTGATCAATTCTCGCAGATCAGCTCGGATAAGATCTTCCGCCAGGCCATGCCCGTGACCAGATCGGTTCTGATTGCCTGGGCTGACATGCTTGCCCAGCTGCATTATCAGCGCCTGCCGAGGCGGACAGAGTCAGACAGGAACACGATCCAAAAGGCCAAGGACATCATCATGGAACAAAAGCAGATCGACGAAACGGAAGCCCACCGTTATCTGCAGCGCCTCAGCATGAATCTCCATCAGCCGATGTCGAAAGTCGCTGAGCGCATCGTCTACAGTGAATCAGAAGAATGAATGGAACCACCGGGATCATCTGATCCCGGCTTCCGCGTTTCAAAGGTGAAAACAGGGGAGGAAGAATATGGCACAAAGACCAAGGGAAACAATGGATCATGACGCCTGCGGCATCGGTGCCGTTGTCAATATCGACGGACGCAGAACTCACGCGGCCGTAAATGACGCGCTGACAATCGTCGAGCATCTCGGCCACAGGGCGGGAAAAGACGCCAGCGGCGAAGTCGGCGACGGCGTCGGCATCCTGCTGCAGATCTCCCACCGCTTTTTCCGCAAGGCGGCTGAGGCTGAAGGAATCAGCCTGCCTTCAGAAGGTGAATACGGCGTCGGCATGTTCTTTTTCCATGGCGATCAGGTCTCACAGGTCATTGCCTGCCGGATGTTCGGCGTGATTGCCGAAAAGTACGGAATGAAAGTGCTGGGCTGGCGCGATGTGCCGGTGCAGAGTGAGATTCTCGGAAAAAAGGCGCTCGACTCCATGCCGGCGATCCGTCAGCTGTTTCTGGCAAAACCTGAGGATTGTGAAAAGGGACTTGCCTTTGACCGGCTGCTTTATGTCGCAAGAAGGGAATTTGAGCAGGGCAATGACAGCACCTACATCGTCTCTCTTTCCAGCCGCACAATTGTCTATAAAGGCATGTTTCTGGTGGACCAGCTGCGCCGCTTCTACAAAGATCTTCAGGATGAAGACTTTGAGACGGCCATAGCGGTTGTCCATTCCCGTTTTTCCACCAATACAAACCCGAGCTGGAACCGTGCCCATCCTTACCGGATGATCGCCCACAACGGGGAAATCAACACCATTTCCGGCAACCATGACCGGATGATGGCCCGTGAGGAGACCATGCATTCCTCATGGAGCGAGCAGTATATCGACCGGATCTATCCGGTCATCAATGATGACGGCTCTGACTCCGCCATGGTCGACAACACGCTTGAGTTCATGTATATGAGCGGCATCGATCTGCCGCTGGCGTTAATGATCATGATTCCCGAGCCATGGCGCAACAATGACTCCATTTCACAGGATAAAAAGGATTTCTATCATTACTACGCGACGATGATGGAACCCTGGGACGGCCCGGCTGCGGTCATTTTCACTGACGGTGAAAGGCTGGGTGCCTGCCTGGACAGAAACGGCCTGAGACCTGCAAGATACTACGTCACAGATGATAACCGGCTCATCCTGTCCTCGGAAGTCGGCGTGCTCGATTTTGAAGAGGAGCACATCATCAGAAAGTCCCGCCTGATGCCCGGAAAGATCCTTCTGGCGGACACGGTGAAAAAGAGAATCATCGATGATGAAGAATGCAAGAACTCATTCATTCAGGCAAATCCCTATGGTGAGTGGCTGAGTCTCCATCTCAGAAAACTGTCCAATCTGCCGATTCCCAACCACCGTCCGCCCCAGCATGATCAGAAAACCCGTGACAAGCTCTACAAGGTCTTCGGCTATTCCTATGAGGATGTCCGCGACATTCTTTACCATATGGCAAGAAACGGTATCGAGCCGACCGCTTCGATGGGACATGACACACCGCTGGCCATGTATTCACGCTCACATGACAAGCTTTTCGGCTATTTCTACCAGCGCTTTGCGCAGGTCACAAATCCGCCGATCGACTCATTCCGTGAAAAGATCGTGACCGACACATCCGTCTATCTTGGCTCGGAAGGAAATCTTCTAGAAGAAAAGAGCACAAACTGCGCCGTGCTTGAAATCAACAATCCGATCCTGACCGGAACCGACATGATGAAAATCAAGGCGCTGAAACAGCCGCATCTCAGATGCGCCGTGATCAGTATGCTGTATTATCCCAACACATCGCTGCAGAAAGCAGTCGAACAGCTGTGCTTCAGCTGTGACAGAGCCTATACAAACGGCGCCAACATCCTTGTGCTGAGCGAC